>CAZJOY010000111.1:0-13069 GCA_964547705.1 uncultured Methylobacter sp.
AAAATGGCAGATGAACAACCTATTTTGCTGTCCGAAAAAACTTGACCACTACAGTTTGTAAACAATAAATCCTTCTCAATTACTGTCCTTGGTTATTCCTATGCTTAGAGGCAGCAAGGTGGATTTGTCAATTTTTTCACGAAAACTACAATGGATTCGTTCGAATTCAGTAACAGAGAAACCGTTACCGCAAATATCCGTCCCAGCTGACAAGTTTTAAACAGCCGGGCAAGGGCATGCGGCCCTGTCCGAAACGTTTTGTACAGGTTAAAAATGTAACCATTTAGCTCAGACATCGCAAAAAATGTTAGGGACAGGGTTGTAATCCCTGTCCCGCTTGAAATATAGACAACAAACCCAACAGGCTCCTTTTTTCTGGGTTTCTTAAGTAAGGAAATGAAATGAATAATAATTTTTTTAAAACCATTGTTGATTTTTTTACTTCGCCGATTGGCTACTCAAACGGAAAAAGGGCCTTACTTAACAATGTCGGCGCTGTGACTCATGCGGACCTTCTCTGTATAAATAAAACTGATCGAGAGGAAATACTCAACCAGGTAGGCATTCCTTTAGACACTTTTACCCAGAATTTCCAATTTGAATCACTTACTTATCTTTGGGCAATTGACCTGTTGATTATTAACAAGCTAAAGCGTGCTGATTTAGTGGCAAAACTATGGATTGTAAGGCAAAAATTTCGATCGCAGGTCGGTGAGGAAATTTATTGTAATTATCTTTCCAGCCTTGCTGATGAATTGACCGAAGAAAAAATCAAGGCGCTGATTGTTAATGAGCCTGAAGGGCAAGCGCCCACATCGCCAGCAGATCAGAAAAACAACCCACCGCCTGTTGATTGCATAAAGCTGGAAGAAGCTATTCGTGGCGATATTATTAATCTTACACGACAAACTCAACGGCTTAGTTATTACAAATTACTGCGGTTAGATAACATTTATAAGGTCAAAGGAGTCATTCTGAACGTGTTGCTTAGTGTTTTACTACTAATGGTCGTATCGATGTGGATATTGCATAACTCGAGTTTTTCAGATGTAGCTATAAAACCGCAAGATTTTTCGCTGGCAGTACTCTCTATTTTTTCCGGTATGATCGGCTCATGCATGAGTTTGCTGCAAAGAACCGAAAAGGCCAGCGGCGCGCCGTCGTGCTTTACCGACAGCGCACTTGATGCTATGGATATTAAGCTCAGTATGTCGCTTAGGTATGTCCTGTCGTTAATATTCAGCGGGGCAATTTTTGCGTCGATTTTATATCTGTTGGCTGTATCTAATTTTTTTACGCTAGGTGAGTTGTTTCCCAAGTTGAACTGGCAAGAATCGGAAGTGTGTAAAGAAGGAGAAGGCATTCACACTTTATTTACTTGCGTAAAATTTACCCAAAAGAGCTCTTTGATGTTGGTATGGGCATTTTTGGCTGGATTTGCAGAACGCTTGGTCCCTGATACTTTAGATTCGCTAATGGAAAAAGCGAAAAAAGCAAAAACCTGAAAAAGAGAAGGTTAAATTGCAGAAAATATGATCTTAAGATTTTTCGATAAACAATGCACAATAACCTTACAAACAAATAGGTCAAGCAACAACTTTTCATTATCCAACATTTTAACATTGGAAAATTAAACAGTCGGCCAACCCGAAATCCGTTATCTATTGAAAATTGGATTAATCACCGGGCACCATTTTCCAGTAAAACACGATAATCCACCATCACTTACTCCATTGCAGAGAGAGAGACAATTTAAACGCCATCAGTTGATGAAGGATATGGAAGTCTCATAGGTTAATAAACCGACCTATGGAACTTTGATTTTTAGGAGCTATAACTTGTGATTGTATGTAGCACCGAATAAGAAACACACAACGAATAAACTGATCATCACACATTAAGGAGAAAACATTATGTCCGGTGGATATACTCATATTACCCTGGTCCAAGAAGCCATCGAAGAGGCGCTGAACCGCCGCGGGGACCTGTTGCACTGGGATGCCAAGCGGGCATTGGAAAAATGGAAAAGTTTTTGCATTGTCGGGTCGGTAGCCCCGGATTATCCTTATCTCGACCTATTGGACGGCAATTCCAGCATCTGGGCAGATGCCATGCACAAAAGCCGCGCGGTGACATTATTGCGTAATGGAGTTGTCAGAGTGCGCGATATAGCGGATACCAATGTGCGCCAAAAGTGTATAGCTTGGCTGTTCGGTTTTGCCGCCCATGTCGCCACAGACGGCACCATACATCCGGTAGTCAACCTGAAGGTAGGGCCTTATGAAGACAATAAAACCAAACATCGGCGCTGTGAAATGTCTCAAGATGTTTACGCTCACAAGAGGCTCAATTTGGGGGCGCTGGAGTTTAATAAGCAAATATCCGTCAATGTCGACGACACTTCCGATATAACCAACCAAGACCGCATGGATATGGATGTAGCTCAACTATGGCAGGACATGCTGAGCGACGTTTATTATGAGCATGATCCTAAGCTTGAGCCACCCAAGGTACACGATTGGCATTGTGCCATGCGTCGCATGATGGAGCTAGCCCAAAGCGGCAATAAGTTGTTCCCTTTTGCCCGTCATGTAGCAGCTAACCTTGCCTTGGTTTATCCTGTTGTTCCTGAAGTAGAATATATCCGTCATCTTGATGTTCCTGGTGGCGAAACTATGAATTTCGAGGCGCTATTCCAAAAAGCGTTAAACAATATTGTGGAATTGTGGGGTTTACTGGCGTTATCGCTGCAAAGACACGAATCTCCACTGGATACTCTGTCTAGCTGGAGCTTGGATACAGGTATCAATGAAAACAATCTTATGACTTACTGGAGCTGATGCCATGAAACAACGCATATTGGCTAGTTTTTTTGCTGTCTCGCTGTTAGATGCTTGCGCCGCCCCTATTGCGGCTACTCCTAATAACGCAGAGCGGGGTATTTTATCAACTAAAATGGTAAATCTGAGTCCGGCGGTAAACGCGTATTTCGCCGATCTATCGGGGGCTCCTACCGACGACGATGAGGCCATCTTGTATAATGCCACTCTCCATAATCCTCGCCTGCTGGCATCGGAGTTCAAACCTTATACGCTGAAAGTACAGTATCAAAATCAGTACGCAGTGCTGTTGTTGTGCACTAAAGACAACAATCGGGTAATCATGGAAGACGCGGGATGTTCCGCCCGTTTGGATCGACAAGTAACTAATGCTGCACCTTGCGAATTCACGTTGCGCATTAATCAGGGTTGCCAAGTGGAGGGAGCGGATCCGCAATAGGACGATTTAAAGAATAGCAAATAAGCCGTTACCTTCTCGTACATCTACAACCATTATGTTCTTTTTATGTTTTTCATGGATCAAGTGGTTTTTTAAGATGATTGGGTTAAATCAATGCCGACATGCCTGAACAACACGACAGTGCTGATTTTTGCGTGCAAATCACCAAGTATTTTCTTCGGATAGATGTTTTTCACATCTTTCGAAAGTATTCGGTAACAAACCGACAATCAAAAAACGTTTACCTACAAACCCATGAAGCATAAAAAAGGCTGGATACTCTCCAGCCTTTTTTCATTCTCAATGATTAATGCAACAACCCCTGCAACAATCCATTCAACTTATGCACAAAAGCCGCCGGATCGTCCAACTGTCCGCCTTCGCTCAAAATAGCCTGATCAAACAGGATATGAGTCAAATCCGCAAAACGGTTATCGTCTTGCTCTTCTTTCATCCGAACCACCAGCGGATGAGTCGGGTTAAGCTCGAAGATCGGCTTTCTGCCCATTCCCATGCCCAGCCCTTGTCCGGCGCCTTTCATGATTCTTTCCATATTCAGGCTCATGCCGTAAACATCGGCAACCAGACAAGCAGGAGATTCAGTCAAACGATGAGTCAAGCGTACTTCGCTGACTTTTTCGCCCAGCACGTCCTTGATTTGCTTCAATACCGATTCAAAATCCTTGTTGACTTCTTCCTGGGCTTTTTTCTCTTCTTCGCTGTCTAAAACTCCTAGATCCAAATCGCCTTTGGCAACGGACTGCAAATGCTTGCCGTCGAATTCGTCCAGGCTGCCAACGAGCCACTCGTCGATACGGTCGGACAACAACAGGACTTCAATGCCTTTCTTGCGGAAGATTTCCAGGTGCGGGCTGTTTTTTGCCGCCAGATAGCTGTCGGCGGTGACATAGTAGATCTTGTCCTGACCTTCTTTCATCCGGCTAACATAGTCTTCCAATGCCACATCCTGCTTGTCGCTATCGTTATTGGTTGAGGCAAAACGCAGCAATTTAGCAACACGCTCTTTGTTGGCATGATCTTCGACCGGGCCTTCTTTGATAACAGGGCCGAACTGAGACCAGAACTTCTCGTATTTTTCAGGATCGTTCTTAGCCAGATCTTCCAGCATGCCCAAGACTTTTTTGACGGAACCGGTCTTGATCGCGCTAATTTGCTTGCTTTGTTGCAGGATTTCCCGCGATACGTTCAACGGTAGCGAATCCGCATCGATGATACCTCTGATGAAACGCAGGTAGCGCGGCATCAACTGCTCGGCATCGTCGGTAATGAATACTTTGCGGATATACAGTTTTACGCCGTGTTTGGTGTCCCGGTCCCACAAATCGAAAGGTGCGCGCGATGGCACATAAAGCAGCAAGGTGTATTCGTTGGTGCCTTCGACTTTGCTGTGCACGTAAGTCAGCGGGTCTTGGAAGTCATGGCCTACGTGTTTGTAGAATTCGTTATAAGCTTCTTCGGTAATGTCCTGGCGGGCTTTGGTCCATAATGCGGAAGCCGAGTTGATGGTCTCTTCGACAATTTCCGGCGCTTTTTTCTCTTCGCCTTCTTCTTCGCCAGCAGACGGCAGCACTTCTTTATCCATCACGATAGGCAGCGAGATATGGTCGGAGAACTTCCTGACAATCGAGCGGATACGGTAGCCGTCCAGGAACTCGCTTTCATCCTCTTTCAAATGCAGCACGATTTCGGTTCCGCGTTGGGCTTTTTCTACCGATTCCAACGTGTAGTCGCCCTCGCCTGCTGATTCCCAACGCACGCCTTGCCCCGTGTCAGCGCCGGCTTTGCGCGTGGTTAAAGTGACTTTATCGGCAACGATAAATGCCGAATAAAAACCGACGCCGAATTGGCCGATTAATTCGCTGTCTTTAGCTTGATCGCCGGTTAATGCTTGAAAAAACTGTTTGGTGCCTGATTTTGCGATAGTACCGATGTGCTCCTGCACTTCCGCACGCGTCATACCGATACCGTTATCGATGATGGTGATCGTGCGTTTGTCCTTGTCGTATTCCAGGCGAATTTTTAGCTCGCTATCGCCTTCGTACAAACTGTCATTGGACAGAGCCTCAAAACGCAACTTATCCGCAGCATCCGACGCATTGGAAATCAATTCGCGTAAAAATATTTCTTTGTTGCTATATAATGAATGAATCATTAAATGCAGTAGATGCTTAACTTCAGTTTCAAATCCTAGGGTTTCTTTTTTTGCTTCAACAGTCATTTTTCTATTAATCCTGATTAATTATTAAGATTAAATCCAATATAAGGACGCATTGATTTTTTTCAAGCCCGAACCCAACAGATGAAACACCAGATTAATTCGTTATGGCCATAAACTTCTCGTCAAAAAAAATATTGGTCGTCGAAGATCAAGCGATCATGCGCGAAACCATCAAGCATATTCTGGGCTCATTCGGCGCCAGGCATATTATTGAGGCGGAATCCGGCATCAACGCAATAACGGCGATGAGAATAGACAAATTTGATATTGTGCTCTGCGATTACAATCTGCTCAGGGGAAAAAACGGCCAGCAGGTTCTGGAAGAGGCGAGACACCTTAAGTTATTACCGGTTCATGCCATTTTTATTATGGTCACTTGTGAGCAAAGTCAGGAGATGGTTCTTACTGCCATCGACAATAAACCCGATGACTATTTGATTAAGCCATTTAACCGAGTGCAGTTATTAAATCGCATTGAGAGATGCTATGTCCGTAAGAATTACATGGCCAGCATTGAAGATGAAATAGAAAGCGGCAACCTTTATTCAGCCATACATAATTGCGAAAAACTGCTTGAGCAGGACGACAAAAAAATGCGTTTGCAATTATTAAAAACCTACGCGGAACTGTCCATTAAGGTTGGCAACTTTAGAAAGGGGGAGGAGATTTATCAGGATATTCTGCATGAAAGAGAGCTGCCTTGGGCCAGGTTGGGCTTGGGTATTGTCGCGTTTTGTCTTGGCTACTACGATCAAGCTATTAAGACGTTCCAGGATTTGATCGAGCAGTATCCGGTCATGTTGGAAGCTTACGACTGGCTGGTAAAAGCGCACGAATTGATGGGTAACGAGGAACATGCCGTCTCTTCACTTAATTCAGCTGTTACGCTTTCACCTATGTCTATCTTAAGACAGAAGAAACTGGCTTTACTGGCCGATAAAACCGAAAACTTCCCTGTCGCCAAAAAAGCCTATACCGCAACCATTAAATTAGGCAAAGACTCTATACACGGCTCGTCCGCCGACTATTCGGGCCTAGCCAATCTTCATTTAAAAAACAACGCCGCCAACGAAGCGCTAAAGATATTGTATGAGCTGAATCAGCAATCTCATAACGATCCCGAAGCAAAGCTCAGGGCTGCCCTGTTGGAAAACGAGATCCATCGGGTAAAGGGCAACAAGGCGCTGGCCCAGCAAGCCTATGAAAAGGCATTAAAATTAAACGAACAATTTAACAAGCAGATACCCAAAGAATTACGTCTGGAAATGGCAAAGACTTTTTATATGAATGGAAACGGCGAAGTTTGCGATGAAATTCTGGGGGACTTAATTAAAACCAATATCGACGATAAGCTTTTTATCAAAGACGTGATAGCGATGTGCAACACCGCTATCAGTGAGAATCATGCCGAAATACTGATTCAGCGCATTAAGAAAGAGCTGGTCGACATCAACAATAAAGGTGTTAGCCTGTTCCAAGAAGGGAATATCAGAGGAGCTCTCACAGTTTTTGAAAAAGCCATTGAAAAAATGCCTGATAATCATACGATTATCTTAAATATGATCAAAATTATTATCCACGATATGAAAGTATCCAAGCCCAGCCCTGAAAAAATCACGAGAGCCCAGTCATTTATTAATAAGGCGGTTCAATTAGGCATACCTCACAGTCAAATCGGCGGGCTACAAATAGAGCTGAATACCATTCAACAAAAAATCAACCAGTGAGCGACCCAATGTCCAATACCCCAATGTCGTCAATCGGATTTTCCACTATTTTGGCATCTTCAGTACATGACATAAAAAACTCGCTAACCGCTCTTCAGGCACTACTCAGTCAGCTTGAAAGTGTCTACCAAGATCCGAAGCCAAATGAATTCAAGCAATTGGAATTTGAGACCAATCGCATGAACAATTGCCTGATGCAATTATTGATACTTTATAAAATTGACTTATTACAATTCAATCTATCCATAGACGAGCATAGCGTCGCTGACATGTTAGAGGATGTTGTCGCCCAGCAGTCCACCTTATTATCCTTAAGTCATATTCAACTGATTACCGAATGTCATGATGACCTATTTTGTTATTGCGACAATTCCTTAATTACCAATGCCCTTTGTACGTTAGTCAATAATGCCCAGCGTTATTGCATGAGCAAAGTTCTGCTTTCTGCTGTTCAGGAAGATGATTACGTGGTTTTCTGCATTGAGGATGATGGCAAAGGTTATCCGGAAAGTCTTACAGCATTCGATCACAATCAACTACCACAGGTCGATTTGACTAATGGAAACACCGGATTGGGCTTGTTTTTTACTGAAACGATCGCGCAATTACACGTCAAAGGCGATAAGCAGGGTTTTATTACGACCGACAACAATAGTCAGTTTGGCGGGGCCAGATTTAGACTGTATCTACCATAAAGCTGTCGCTACCCGGCAACTTGCTTCATGTAGCCGTACTCACGTTCCTTGCTTACGTCCTGCTGGTCCTGCAAATATCAGGCAAACGGCCAGCAATGTTTCCCAAGAATCTCCTTGCTGTTGGCCTTTAATCTGCCGATCCGCTTTTGCACTCAACGTCAGTATTCTGTTCAGATCGGTATCAGCCAGTCTATTCAACGCATCGTTAACCAATTGCTGACGCTTGTCCCAAATTTGATTGTTTTTAAACACCAGCGCCTTGTTTTGCCCCTGAGCCAAGGCCTGCTTAATTTTGATTAATGCTCTAGCTTCCCGCGCCAAAGCCCATAACACCACCGGAGCAGCAACGCCTTCCGCTTTCAGGCCCGACAATATCTTGAAAATCCGGCCTACTTTGGCAGCCAGTACGCTATCGATCAGCTTAAACACATCAAACCTGGAGCTGTCCGCCACCGCATCAAAAATTTGCTGATTGCTAAGGTGGCCGGTACCGTATAGTACGTAAAGCTTCTCTATTTCTTGAGCGGCCGCCAACAAGTTCCCCTCAATTCTGGACGCTAGGATTTTTATGCCTTCCGGCTCGGCCTGTAGCCCACGCCGCTGCATTCTTTGCTGCAACCAATGAATCAAATCTTGCCCTTCCAACGGCCAGACCTGAATGACGCAACCCACCTTATCCAAAGCCTGGAACCAGCGCGCTTTTAACGAAGCGCCCGCTATCTTTGCCGCAGTAATTAATAACAGCGTATCTTCCGGCAAACGCTCACAATAGGAGAGCAGCGCTTTCGAGCCTTCTATTCCCGGCGTACCGGCAGGCATTCTTAAATCGATGATTTTTTTATCGGCAAAAATAGATAAAGAACCTGCCGACTCTGCTAATGTATTCCATGAAAATCCTGCATCGGCAACAAGAACCTCACGACTATCATAGCCTGCTTTTCGGGCTGCGGCTCGAATCGCATCGGCTGCCTCGCCGATCTGCAACGGCTCGTCACCACTAACCAGATAAACCGGGGCTAAGTCTTTTTGTAAAGCCGCAACGACTTGTTCAGGCCTAAGTCGCATGCTATTTAGCGCTGGCCTCTAATACGACTCTTGCGCGGTTAACAATGGTATGAACTGCTTGTTGATACATTTCACTGCGTATCATGGCTTCTTCATTATCCTTGGCAATCACAAATTGCTGGTCATTGTAATACTCACGCCTAATTTCAACAGGTTGGCGTTCCGTCAGTAGAGCATCACCGGCATTGGCAAGTTCATAGTCCAAGCGATAAACAAGCTCAAACTCGTTAGATTTACCTCGGGTACTTAGCGACAACACGCGCCTGTTAAAATCCTCGTCGAATATCTTAATAACAATAGCTGCTCCTTCACGAGAGCTGGCAAGCTGAGCGGAAGATGCCTTTATGACTTGCCTGAATTGTTCGCGCAGAGACTCGGACCCGCCTTCCACATAAACCTTTTTCATGTTTTCAGGCAATTGAAAAGCGCCGCGTAAATGATAGCCGCAAGCACTCAGTAACAAAGCCATAACAAAGATGACTACTTTTTTTGTTAACACACTTTTCCCCTTAATAAATAGAATACCGGTGAGACTAAAAAGGCTAAGACTTTTACATTTCCTCTCCCGCCTTTCTCACCTGTATTCTATTTTTCTAACTGCTGTACAACTCTAAACTACAATATTGACCAATTTTTTAGGCACTACGATGACCTTTTTGATCGGCTGGTCTTCAATAAAGCGCTTAATGTGTTCATCACTCAACGCCATTGCTTCTATTTCTTCCTTAGACGCATTGATCGACACCGACATTTTGCTGCGCAATTTGCCGTTGACTTGCAATACCAGCTCCAGGCTATCTTGCTCCAAAGCCGATTCATCGACTTTAGGCCATGATGCACTGACCACTGTTTCTTCATGGCCCAGATCCAACCATAATTGATGGCAGATGTGCGGCACGATCGGCGACAGCATCAGCACAATCGCTTCCAACGCCTCCTGGCGAACCGCTTTGCCGTTGTCGGAATCGTCGGTGAACTTGGACAAGTTGTTGATCAATTCCATATTCGCAGCGATTACGGTGTTGAACGTATAACGTCTGCCGAAATCGTCGGTTGCTTTCTGGATAGTCAGATGCAGCTGACGACGCACCGCTTGTTGCTCAGCGGTTAAAGCTTGTTTATCCAGCGCCTCCTTAGAACCGCCGGCTTCGCAATGCATATAAGCTTGTTTCCAGAGTCGTTTCAGGAACCTGAACGCGCCTTCAACGCCACTGTCAGACCATTCCAGCGATTGCTCCGGGGGAGCTGCGAACATGATAAACAAACGCACCGTATCGGCACCGTACTCGTCGATCAAGCTTTGAGGATCGACTGTATTGCCTTTCGATTTGGACATTTTGCTGCCGTCTTTCAGCACCATGCCTTGCGTCAGCAGCCGTTTGAACGGCTCATCGGAAACCAGCAGGCCTTCGTCGCGCAGCAGTTTGTTATAAAAACGCGCATACAGCAAATGCAGGATTGCGTGCTCGATGCCGCCGATATAATGATCAACCGGTAGCCAATATTTGGCGCTTTCATCGATCATGCGGTCTGGGTTATTGCCGGCGAAGCGCGCGAAATACCAAGACGATTCCATGAACGTGTCGAAAGTGTCGGTTTCCCGGCGCGCCGGTTTGCCGCAGCACGGACACGTCGTATGCGAGAATGTCGGATGCGCGACCAATGGCGATTGCGAACCATCCAGCACCACATCTCTCGGCAGTTCAACCGGCAAATCCTTTTCAGGAACAGGCACGGTGCCGCAGTCGTCGCAATAAATAACCGGAATCGGCGCGCCCCAGTAACGCTGACGGGAAACGCCCCAATCGCGCAATCTGAAATTGGTCTTGCGCAGGCCTTTGTCGTCTTTTTCCAGCGTTTCGGCAATCGCGCCGAACGCTTGTTCCGACGTCAATCCATCGAACTGACCGGAATTTTTCAAGATACCTTTAACCGTATAGGCCTGTTCCGTGCAGTCATCACCGCCATCTTTAGCGAAAATAACTTGCTTGATCGCAATGCTGTATTTCTTAGCAAACTCGAAGTCGCGCTGGTCGTGCGCGGGAACCGACATCACCGCACCGGTGCCGTAGCCCATCAATACGAAATTGGCGATCCATACCGGCACTTGTTCGCCGGTGATAGGATGGACCGCTTTAACACCGGAATCGATGCCGCGTTTTTCCATGGTTTCCATCGCCGCTTCCGACGTTTCCATGGTCTTGCAATCGTTGATGAATGCCGCGACTTCGGCGTTGCTTTCCGCGGCTTTTAACGCGACCGGATGTTCGGCCGCGACCGCAAGATAGGTCACGCCCATCAACGTGTCGGGGCGAGTGGTATAAATGCGTAACGGTTGATCCGAACCCGGCACTGCAAAATCCATCTCCACACCTTCGGAGCGGCCTATCCAATTGGCCTGCATGGTTTTGACCTGTTCCGGCCAGCCGTCCAGGGTTTCCAGCGAAGCCAGCAACTCGTCGGCATAAGCAGTGATTTTTAAAAACCATTGGGCGATTTCTTTGCGCTCGACTTGCGTATCGCAACGCCAGCAACAGCCGTCGATGACTTGCTCGTTCGCCAGAACGGTCATGTCATTCGGACACCAGTTAACCGGTGCGGTTTTTTTATAAACGAGGCCTTTTTCCAACAGCTTCAGGAAAAACCATTGTTCCCACTTATAATAATGGGGATTGCAGGTGGCCAGTTCGCGGTCCCAGTCATAACCAAAACCCAACCGCTTGAGCTGGTCGCGCATATAGTCGATGTTGCTGTAAGTCCAGTCGGCCGGATGAACGCCGTGCTGCATTGCGGCATTTTCGGCCGGCAATCCGAACGCGTCCCAACCCATCGGCTGCATGACATTCTTGCCCAACATGCGTTGAAAACGGCTGATTACATCGCCGATCGTGTAATTGCGGACATGGCCCATGTGCAACTTGCCGCTTGGGTACGGAAACATGGACAAACAATAATACTTTTCTTGTGTTGACGATTCAGACACGTTGAACACACCCGAGGCATCCCAGGCGGCCTGTACTTCTTGCTCAATCGCCAACGGCTTATAATTTTCTTGCATCCTTCTCGTCTTTTACCAGTCAAAAGCGTTAGAATACCGTACAGTTGCTTAAATCTAAAGCGCCATTTTCAGGAATTGAACCTATGAATAAAAACAAACTTGTCGCCGCCTATTCCGATTTTATGAAGCATCTCCATGAAACCATGGAAGATACGCTACACTCTTTTGCCGAAGCATTAGAAATTTCAAAAGAAAAAACCAGTAAAGACAGCAATTTGACCAACGATGAACTGGATCAGGTTTCAAAATTTGTTAAACGCGATGTTGAACATGCTGCCCATGGTTTAACAGAAGAAGAAGATAAAGACTCGCTGTCCGAATGGTTTAAATTCGATATTGAGTTAATTGAAAACTTTGCCTTGGACGCCTTTTTGAGTGTTGCCGATAAAACCCGTCTGGAATTGGCAAAAATCGAGAAAATTGCCGAGACTCACACCTATCACAGCGGCGACGTTACATCGCCTGGAACTTTTATCTGCGATGACTGCGGAAAAGAAATTGCTTTTAAAACACCCAGCGAAATTCCTGAATGTCCGCAATGCCATGGTAAAACCTTTATCCGCATTTGATATTACCGGTCCAAGCTTTATAATGCGACTTTCAACTATTTGATTTAACGGGGATAACATGCGCAGAGTCATTTTCAACCAGAAAGGCGGCGTCGGCAAATCGACTATTACGTGCAACTTAGCCGCCATCAGCGCTGTTGAAGGTAAGCGCACATTAGTCATCGATCTTGATGTTCAGGGCAATTCAACGCAATACCTGCTCGGCAACAAAGTCAGCGATAGCGATAAAACCATCGCCCACTTTTTTAAAGACTGCCTAAGCCTATCCCTGTTTGGCGGCGGCGCATCCGGATCGGGCCTTGAAAACGCAATACATGAGACTCCATTCCCCAACCTGTTTGTGCTTCCATCCCACCCCGATCTTGAACCGTTGCAGAGTCGTTTGGAATCGAGGATGAAAATCTTTAAATTAAAAGAGGCGCTGGAAAAACTGGAAG
>CAZJOY010000112.1:0-13049 GCA_964547705.1 uncultured Methylobacter sp.
AGCATCAAGCCGCTGATGGCCAAATCCCGAGAGCTGGGCATGCAAACCTTTGATCAAGCCTTATTGGATCTTTATCAGTCTGGCAGAATAGATTATGACGAAGCCTTAAGAAATGCCGACTCTCAAAATGAGTTGCGCTTGCAGATCAAATTGGCATCCGGCGAAGACCGGTCGATGGGCGGGCTTTCGTTACAATCGAAAGAGGATGGCAGTGACGAGGAATAGAGATAAAGCTATCCGTAGATCAATGTAGGCAGATTTATAACTCTCCATTTTACAAAAATCAGAACTGATATGACCCTGACACCTTATTTAAAATTAATGCTGGAAAAAAAAGCGGACAGCTTGTCTTTGAAAGCGGGTTCTCCGGCGCTCTTGGGATTAGCCGGGGAAGAGTATCCCTTGGGGAAAAATGAGCTCACTTCAAATATCATCAAAGAAATCACTTTCAGCCTGATTAATGATACGCAAAAGCAGGAGTTAGTTCAGAACAGGGCGCTAAAATTCGATTGCTTAGCACCTGACGGTGAAAAATTTCTGGCTAACGCTACGGTCGAAGATAACGGTTTAGTGTTGTTTATCGTTCCCGATTCAGCATTGGCAAAAAACGAAGCCATTGAGCCGGAAGTTGAAAGCTATCATATTTTAGGAGCTGAGCCGGAAGATGATTTAGACATTCTGCCGTACCTGATGGAAATGAGCCGGCTGAATGCATCGGATTTATTCTTAACGGTCGGTTCGCCGGTTAAAGCCAAAATTTACGGTCGGGCTGTGGCGCTGGATGATTTTCTGTTGACGCCCGAGTTAACCAAATCGGGCGCTTTCGGAATTATGACTCAGGAACAAATCGACGAGTTTTTAGTTACCAGGGATTTGGATTTTGCGATCAGCCTGCCGGATGGCAGTGCGCGTTTTCGTGCCAATGCTTTTTTCCAGCGTAAAACCGTCGGCCTGGTTATGCGGCTGATCCCTTCGGTCATTCCGACTGGCAAGGATTTAGGCACACCGGATATTTTAATGGAACTGATCATGGCCAAGCGCGGCCTGTTACTGATGGTAGGCGGCACCGGTTCCGGCAAGTCGACCACATTGGCGGCGATGATCAACCATCGTAATGCCAATTCAGCCGGCCATATTTTGACGATTGAAGACCCGGTCGAGTTCTCGCATCCTAACCTGAAATCGATTGTCAACCAGCGCGAAGTCGGCGTCGATACAGATTCGTATGCCAGAGCTTTAAAAGCCAGCTTACGGGAAGCGCCGGATGTTATCTTGATCGGCGAGATTCGGGATCAGGAAACCATGTCAGCCGCGTTGGAGCTGGCTAATACCGGTCACTTATGTATCTCGACGATGCATGCGAACAATGCCAACCAAGCCATGGAGCGGGTCATCAACATGTATCCCCACGAGCATCATGCGCAATTGTTTATGGATCTTGCGGTCAATTTAAATGCCGTCATTTCCCAGCGCCTGATTCCCGATACAGCAGGAAAGCGTTGTGCCGCTATTGAGGTGATGATCAACACGCCTCATATAGCGAGCCTGATTTTAAAAGGGGAGTTAAACGAAATTAAAACGGCCATGACATCGAGCGGCAGTAAAGGCATGAAGACTTTTGATGATGCTTTGTACGGGCTGTATAAAGATGGAAAAATCAGCCTGGAAGAAGCACTGAAAAATGCCGATTCGAGTAATGATTTGGAAGCTAAAATTAATTTTGGCTGATAGTAATGGGATGCGGGTGACGCGGATTTTTAAAGAAACTGTAGTAAATGTTATCTGCTTATATCAGCTCAATTCGCGTATTATTTTCTTATGCTTCAGATATTTTTAAGCGCTAGCGTTTCATGCGATATTCCCATGCTGGACGCTTACCGTTAATCCTTGTTGAATAAAGTTTAATGCGACAGTTAATGATCAGTGCAAAGTCTCGTCTGCTGATGCAGGAATCAGGAAGGAATTTGATAGCGAAAGCGCTTTGATTGAACCTATCAAGCGCCTTTATTGGGTTGATTGGCAGGTATGCCAGAGAGTTTAGATTTTGTAGTTTATGTTATTCGATTAATGCCAATAAATCTCTTTCTAATAAGGCACTGTTGCCAAGGTTGAGTTCAACTAGTCGGCGTAATTCGGAGATGCTGTCTATGTCGATATGCTCGCATTTAAAGCCCACTTTACTGCCTACAACATGAGTTACGCTTAATTCCATTTTTATTTGCACTTGTTCGGACAACCGTAATGTGAGGGTATAAAGTTCTTTCGGATCTTCTTCCCAAGGAAGTTCAAAACGTAATAAACAGCCTTTTAAGGACAGATCAATAATTTCGCAATGCCAAGTCTTTTCTTTGCAGCTTAAAAGAACTTCTGCCGTATAGAGAATACGATGAAAATGGCGGCTGTCGTTGTTTTCTGTTGGATGCATGGAGATTTAATTTAAAAAAAATTGCAGGGATGTGTTATCAACAACCAGCACATCATTGGTGTTTAATTTTAAGGATTTGTCGTTTAAGGGTTCATTATTTACAGTTATCGTACCGATATTTTCTAAGACGGAGACAAAATACCCCTCTTTTCTTCTTGATATTGCAATAACGCCGTTGCCGTTATGGCCAAGCCGCGTCATAGACTTTTTTAATTGTAAAATTTTACCGATATTGTTGCCGTTCATGATTTGCAAGTTAGCGGCAGGAATATGTATTTCGTTGTCAATTTCCTGATTGAGTAATTTTACGTCTTCGTCAATAAGGCTGTCCGTTAGGAAGGATTCTACAAATTCAGTGGTATTGAAAATAATGTCATGCTTTCCCAGCGATATCATGTCGTTGTTGTTGAGATTGCAAACTTTGACTGTCTTGCCATTGATGACTAGCGGGAATTCATCATTGAGTTGCTTAATAGTACATTCATCATCGCGAATAACTATGACGGCGTGAGCCGGAGCAACTGCCAAGCTGTCAATAGCTAAATCATTGGTTTCATCGCGTCCGATATGCACAATACCATGTTCAAATAAGCTCGAATGGATAGCTTTATTTTTAAAAAAAACAGTGAGTTTTGCCATTGAACCGGTAGCTGATCTTTAAACGAATTCTGATTATAGACGGTATTATTTTAGTTGTTCAAGAAATTCGCTTTTTTGGGTTATAACTCATTCAGCGTAGTGATGAGGACTTATTTTTTAGGCAGGAATTTAACCAGCTTAACGCTATTTTCATCTCGTTTTATGATCTCCAGAATGTATCCATGCAACTTGATACTGGTTCCCGACTCGGGTATGGTTTCCATAAACTCGATAATAAGTCCGTTAAGTGTTTTTGGCCCTTCCGTAGGAAGCGACCATTGAGTAACACGGTTTAATTCTCGAATGGTAATATTGGCGTCGACTAGGCAGCTGCCGTCGCTTTGTGTTCTTACCGCGACATCATCGGTAATCAGTTCCCCTACTATTTCCTGCAGTAAATCATCCATTGTGACCAAGCCTTGCACATCGCCATATTCATCGACTACTAAACCTATGCGGATCTTTTCATGTTTAAAACGATGCATTTGGTTATGAACCGGGGTGCTTTCAGGGATAAATGAAGGCTTATCCAGAAGGTTTATAATGGTTTGTTTATCAAAATCTTCTTGATTAAGTAATGCAAGGATTTTTCTTAAATGTATAAAACCGATAATTCTGTCGATACTGGTTTTATATACCGGTAATCGAGTATGCGGACTGGTTTTTATTTTGATAATGATGTCTTCAATAGGCAACTCAAGGTCTACGCCAACGATTTCATTGCGGGGGGTCATAATGTCTTCGACAGTCGCCGATTCAAGATCTAGTATGCCCATCAGCATTTTTTGGTAGCGTAAAGGCATTAAGATCTCTGCATCGCTAATAATGCTTTTTAGCTCGTCTTTGTTTAATGTGTCGTGGTTATCTTTTTTAATATCGACACCGGCTATTCGCAGAAACAGATTGACAAATAAATTCACGAACCAAACGACGGGATACAAGATTTTTAACAAAGGGCCGTAAATCCAGGCGGCCGGGAATGCAAGCAGTTCCGGTTTGACAGCGGCAAGTGTTTTAGGTGTTACCTCTGAGCAAATAAGCATTACGATAGTCAAAATTCCGGCAGCGATAGCGATACTGGATTCTTCATCTGTGTAGAGTTTAATGGCAATGACAGTCGCTATTGAGGATGCGAAATTATTGACAAAGTTATTGCCCAGTAAAATTAAGCCGAGCAAGCGGTCCGGTTGCTGTAATAACTTATGTGCTTTGATTGCGCCTGAATGTTTTAGTTTGACTAAATGTCTTAAACGGTAACGGTTTAAGGTCATCAGGGCCGTTTCTGAGCCGGAAAAAAAGGCGGAAAGAATAAGCATGGCGGCAAGTATGCCGAACAGCATGCTAAGGGGCATATCGTTCAAAGAAAGTGCACTCTCAGGTTATGAAAACAACCCTAGTGTCTATGATGAGAAATTTTTGTCAAGCCTGGATAGAGATTGCGGCTTATTTTGTCTGTGCAAACCACATTAAAAAGGCTGTAGAACAATATGAAATAAAAAGAATTTTGACAGAATGTCTGTTCAATGCTTAACTTTGCCGGATAGCTAAATAATCAAAAGGGACTATCTTTAAGGTCATGCTGGCTGATGAACAGCCGTTATTGTTGCGGAAAGTGTAAGGCTGAATTCAATGGCCAATAATAAGAGTGATGAGTGTGAAAATATGGCGTTGCCGCGCATTTTATTAATTGACGATAATAAAACAAGAATCCAGCAACTGGAGGCGGTTTTTCAGTTTATGGGATGCAAAATAGAAACAGTTGGTTCAATCGATTATGGTCCTTGTTTTAGCGAAGCTGAACATTTAAGCGGTATTTTTGTCGGTGACGGCATTGATAAGCAGGCGACTGTGGTTAGTAATATTGTGGAACGGGCAAACAAAATCCCTGTCATTCTATTGGTCAGTAAGGAAACTGCACTGCAAGTTTCGACTGTAATTACTAATAGTGTGTCTCAAGTATTGGAATGGCCGACTACTTATCCGCTATTGAAACCGATACTCGATAAACTTTTTGTATCCGCTAGCCAAGCAACTTTTACGGTGCGAGGAGAATCCGACCGCCGTTCATCCTCAGCTGACCGGCTGAAAGGCAAGAGTCAAGCTATAGTCAGTATTCGCAAGCTAATTGACCAGGTTGCAGAATCAGATGCGACAGTTTTAATTCTGGGCGAATCAGGAACAGGGAAAGAAGTGGTTGCCCGTGCTTTGCATGATGCGTCCTTCCGAAGGGATAAGCCGTTTGTGCCTATCAATTGTGGAGCGATTCCGGGTGAGTTATTGGAAAGCGAATTGTTCGGTCATGAGAAAGGCGCATTTACCGGTGCTTTAAGTGCTCGGCAAGGCCGTTTTGAAATGGCAGAAGGCGGAACTCTTTTTCTGGATGAAATTGGCGACATGCCATTGGCTATGCAAGTTAAGCTATTGCGCGTATTACAAGAACGTACCTTTGAGCGCGTCGGCAGTAACAAAACCATACATTGCGATGTGCGGGTTATTGCGGCAACGCACAGGTATCTTGAAAATGAGATTAAAGAAAATCGATTTAGGGAGGACCTGTTTTACCGCTTAAACGTTTTTCCTATTGAAATACCGGCCTTGAAAGATAGAGCTGAAGATATTCCTCTGTTAGTGAATGATCTTATTGCTCGCATGGAGGCTTCTAATCGCGGTTCGGTACGATTGACTAATGCAGCCTTAGCTGTGCTGAGGCAACATGAGTGGCCGGGAAACGTCAGGGAATTGGCAAATTTAATTGAAAGACTGGCGATTATTAATCCAAAAGGATTGGTTGATGTGGCTGATTTGCCGGAGAAGTTTCAGCATTACCAAGTTCCTGAGGAAATTGCTGATGATATTGAAGCGATTGATATTGATGAAGAGGATCAGTCTGAGCGAATTGAAGTCATCGGTGCTTTTGATGGAACGTCTAATTCTTTAGCTCAATTACCGGAGCAGGGTATAGATTTAAAAGAGTATTTGAATGTTTTAGAAGTCGATTTAATACGTCAGGCATTAAATGAATGCAGTGGGGTGGTCGCTCATGCAGCCAAACGGTTAAATATGCGGCGCACAACATTAGTTGAAAAATTACGTAAATATGATTTGCAGCGTTAACGTTAAAAAGTCAATTTTTCGACACCTGATTTTAAACTATTGATATTATTTATGTTGGTGTTTGGTCTGGTTTTTGCTTATTCAATATTAAATAAGTTTAAGTTTAAAAGAACAGAGTGCTCAAATATGAATCTTTATCAAACTCAGAAAAAACAGAAAGCCGACCAGCTCACCGATGCGTTCCGTATTTTTAATGAGCTGTCCCAGAATTTATCTGTTTCTTACCAAGGTCTGGAAGAACAGGTTGCCAAACTACATGGTGAACTTGCTTTTGCTCATAGTGAACGGCTTAAAACGCTTGAAGAAAAAGAAAAACTGGCCGGTCGTTTGGAAAAGATACTGGCAGCCCTTCCGGCCGGCGTTATTGTGCTGGATGTGGACGGGAAGGTTGTGGATTGCAACGCGGTCGCGACGGATTTTTTGGGCGAGCCGTTGATTGGTCAAGATTGGCTCGATGTCGTCGCGCGCAGCCTGATTCCCGTTTTTGGTAACCCTCATGAATGCCAGTTGAGCAATGGCAAAAGGGTGAACATGACTGTCAGTAGGGATGTTGTCTGTAACGATGTTACTGATTCAGGACAAATTATTGTGCTGTCGGATGTCAGCGAAATGCGCAACCTTCAAGATATGTTGAACCAGCAAAAGCAATTGTCGGCAATGGGAGAAATGGTAGCCAGTATGGCGCATCAAGTCAGGACTCCGTTGACAACAGCAATACTCTACGCATCGCAAATGGGTAGTCCGGCACTGGATAACGAAAAGCGGCTGCGATTTTCTCAAAAAATTCTTGAGCGTCTGCAATATTTGGAAAGGCAGGTTAACGATATGTTGATTTTTGCCAAAGACGGACGTTTGGCGATGGAGACTTTCTCATTGGCCGAGCTATTAAATCATCTTCGGGAAGCCGTGAAAGAATATACCGGCAGCGGCAGAATTGATTTGCAGATTATTAATGACGTGCAAAATGACACAATGCTGGGTAATGAAAATGCTTTGCGTGGCGCGCTACTTAATCTATTGAACAATGCGGTTGAGGCGGTAAACCAGAATGGTTGCATACAGATCTCGGTGTCCCAGTTTGGCAACAGTGAGCTGCGGATTGTAATTAAAGACGATGGGCCCGGGATCGAGAAAGAGTTATGTCAGCGAATCTTTGAGCCGTTTTTCACAACTAAAATGCATGGCACCGGCTTGGGACTGGCTGTTGTTGACAGCGTGGTAAAGGCGCATGGTGGATACGTCCATGTTGAGTCGGTTCTGGGGCATGGTACTGTTTTTTCGTTAGTGCTGCCCTGTATTAACCAAGTTTTTAATTTATTGCCGGGCGGTTTTTCACATAAGGCTATCCTGCCTGATGCCCTTCGGGTAAATGCAAATCTGTTTCAGACAGATTTGTCCGGTAAAAATCACCATCAAAACCATAACCAAGGAGAGCTGGGCCATGAAACAGTATGATGTGTTGGTTGTTGAGGATGATTTGTCGTTGTGCGAAGCGCTTTGCGATACCTTGGAAATAAGCGGGTATCGTGTGGTTTCCGCTCGCAATGGCACAGAAGCATTAATCAAGTTGGAGCAAGGGCAGTTTAAACTGGTCGTCAGCGATGTGCAGATGCCTGTTATGGACGGCTTTCAATTGTTGAAAAATATGCAGCACAAGTATTCGGAAACGCCTGTGCTGCTGATGACTGCTTTCGGAACCATTCCTAAAGCGGTCGAGGCCATGCAGGCTGGCGCTTCCGATTATCTTATCAAGCCATTTGATGCACAGGCCCTGGTCAATAAAGTTGCCGATTATGTGGTAACCAATCCATCGGCAGCCAATACGGCGGTTAGTGAACGTATCGTGCAAGACGAAAGCATGAAAAAACTTTATGCGCTGACAGCCAAAGTAGCCAAAACCGATGTTAGCGTATTATTGCAGGGCGAAAGTGGAACGGGTAAAGAGGTTATTGCCCAATATATTCATCAGAACTCAACGTATTGTCAGGGCCCTTTTATTGCAGTGAACTGCGCCGCTATTCCGGAAAATATGTTGGA
The DNA here is from genome assembly GCA_964547705.1 of uncultured Methylobacter sp. Lineage (GTDB taxonomy): Bacteria > Pseudomonadota > Gammaproteobacteria > Methylococcales > Methylomonadaceae > Methylobacter_A. The sequence goes on from CAZJOY010000112.1 coordinate 8,216, forward strand.
GGCAATGTTATTCGGTTATGAAAAAGGTGCCTATACCGGAGCTGTTCAATCCATGCCTGGAAAATTTGAGCAGGCACAGGATGGCACTTTGTTGCTGGACGAAATAGCCGAAATGGATTTAAGTTTGCAGGCGAAGTTATTGCGAGTCTTGCAAGAAAAGGAAGTGGAACGCCTAGGCAGTCATAAAAAGATTAAATTGAATGTCAGGGTCTTGGCTGCGACCAATCAAAAATTAAAAGAGCAGGTTGAGCAAGGCCGGTTTCGCGAGGATTTGTATTATCGTCTCAGCGTGTTCCCTATCAATATTCCACCGTTACGCAATAGGCCGGGCGATATTTTGCCGCTGGCACAGGAATTGATGCAACGCCATCAGTTGGAAGGCAAAAAATTGCCCGAATTTGACAATGAAGCTATCAAAAAGATGTCGACTTACAGTTGGCCCGGCAATGTCAGAGAGTTGGATAATGTAGTGCAACGAGCTCTTATTTTGCGAGCTGGCGATAAGATTACGGTTGATGATTTGGTGTTTGAAGATGCAGGATTGACTGTGGACGCAATTAGTAGAAGTCCCGCCGCTGAAACAGTAGGGGCTGTGCGTGAATCGCATCTAACTGATATTAAAGATGAAAGGTCGGAAATCTGCGCGTTGGGAGAAGGGGTTCGTTCTGCCGAGGAAAGTATTATTTTGCAGACCTTGCAAATGGAAAATGGTAGTCGCAAGATAACGGCTGAAAAGTTAGGCATTAGTCCTAGAACGCTTCGATATAAAATGGCGAGGATGAAAGATTCCGGTGTTATTATTTCATGCTAATATGTGGCATTAAATATGCTTTAAACTCTATATCATTAAGAATGTAAGAGGAAAACCCCATGAGTGATATGAATGTCAATCAAGTTTTGGCTCAGATGCGGGCAATGTCACTTGAAGCCGGCGGCACTAAAGTGCAAGAGGCAGGCGGTGGAGCAGATTTTGCGGCCATGCTAAAGCAGACTATAGGAACAGTTAATGAGACTCAGCAGACTGCCGGGAAAATGACGGAAGCTTTTGAGACAGGCGACACTAATGTAAGTCTCGCAGAGGTTATGGTGGCTTCGCAAAAGGCGACTGTTTCATTTCAGGCAATGCTACAGGTCAGGAACAAATTAGTTGAAGCCTATAAAGACGTCATGAATATGCCAATGTAGTAGGCTGACTGTGATAAAAAAATGAGTGAACAGAGCAGTAATAGCCTGATTGAGGCAAATCGCCACCACGATCCCATGGCAAAAAACCAAGGGCATCTTGATGGGGAAGCGTCTCATATTCTAGCAACCAAGGTCGATGCGCACCCCGCTATTAGAGGTCTAGCTGGTCTGACCATAGCGCGTCAGATCGGGTTAATGCTGGGGCTGGCTCTTAGCGTCGCTATTGGCGTTGCTATTGTGCTATGGTCGCAAGAGCCCTCCTATGGCCGTTTGTATTCCGAAATCGGTGAAAGCGATGTGGCTGAAATTCTTGAGATTCTGAATAAAGAGAATATTAAATACAAAGTCGAAACCGGTTCCGGGGCTATTATGGTGCCGATGGATCAGGTTAGTGCGATAAAGCTTAAATTAGCAGCTCAGGGATTGCCCAAGAGTAATAGCCTGGGATATGAGTTGCTGGATAAGGAGCAAGGCTTCGGAACCAGTAAAAGCGTTGAAACGATGCGCTTTCAAAGAGCCCTAGAAGGCGAAATTGCTCGAACGATCATGTCTATCCAGAATGTAAAGACAGCCAGGGTATTGTTAGCCATTCCTGCGCAGTCGGTGTTCGTTCGTGAGCGTAAGAAGCCAAGTGCTTCCGTTATAGTCAATTTATATCAAGGTCGGTCCCTCGATAAAGGCCAGGTTGAATCAATTATCCATTTAGTGGCATCCAGCGTGCCGCAATTGGAAGCTGAGCAGGTGACAGTCGTCGATCAGAAAGGTCAGTTGCTAAATAGCAATGACTCATCGGTAGCGGGTAACTTGACCTCTAAGCAATTTGAATATAAGAAAAATATTGAAGAGCACCTGATGGGGAGAATTGAAAATATTCTATCGCCATTGGTGGGTAGCGATGGGATGCGCGTACAAATCTCAGCGGATGTGGATTTTACCGAGACAGACAGAACACAAGAAATGTTCAATCCGGATTTGCCGGCTTTAAGAAGTGAACAAACCTCGGAAGAGCAGAGCACTCTGTCTCCGACTCAAGGTGTTCCCGGCGCATTATCAAACCAGCCAACTCCAGCAGGCGCAGCTCCGGACCCGGCCACCGCATCAAATTCGACAGCTTCGGGAGCGACAAATTCGACTACCTCACCCAGTTCGGCATCAAAAAATGCCACCAAGAATTATGAGCTGGATAAGACTATTACTCATACTCGACTGGCTACAGGGGCATTACGCCGGTTATCGGTGGCTGTCGTTGTTGATGATCGGCATATGCCTCAGGGCGATGGTACGATTAAGGCGCAGCCTTATTCTCAGGAAGATATTCATCGTTTTAGTGATCTGGTTAAGCAGGCGGTAGGTTTTGATAATAGTCGAGGTGATCAGGTTACGGTCACGAATGTGACTTTCAAGATAGACGATCTTGTTGAAGCATTGCCGCCAATACCCATTTGGGAGCAAGGCTGGTTCCTTGATCTTACGAAACAAGTTGCCGCTGTGTTGGCTGTATTGTTCCTGCTTTTCGGCGTGCTGAGACCCACGATGCGGAGTCTTGTCGGCCGCGATGTAGAAGAGAAGAAAGCTTTGGCCTTGGCTGAAGCGCAGGAAAAGGCGGCGGCTATGGGAGGAACTGTTGGATTCAATGAACAGGGCGTGCCGGTCGCGGTGCCCGCCGGTCAGCAGAACGTAAATTTTTCAACAACTCCTGAAGAAATACAGGATATGTTGCTTTTGGATGTGCCGCAAAGTTATGAGCATCGTTTGGAATATGTCAAGCGATTGGTCGATGATGACTCGAAAGTAGTCGCGCAAGTTATTAAATCATGGATTAAAAAAGATGGCTAAGGGTGAAAGTAAGGGAGGCAAAGAGTTAACCCAAGTTGATCGCGCCGCCGTATTGCTGCTGGCGCTGGGTATGGATAGGGCTGCACTTGTTTTAAAACATATGTCTCCCAGGGAAGTGCAGACTTTGGGGATCACGATGGCCAGCGTTGGCGAAATCTCAATTGAAATGATGGATGAGGTGGTTGAGGAATTTATCGTTGCGGTAAAAAGACAGACCGCATTGGGTATGGATACCGATGAATATATCCGCACCGTTTTAATCAGCGCTTTGGGGGCGGATAAAGCGAACAGTATTCTTGATCGAATCTTGCAAGGAGGGAACACTAAAGGTATTGAGCAGTTGAAGTGGATGGATACTCGATCGATTGCCGACATGATTCGCTTGGAGCATCCGCAAATTGTCGCGACTATTATGTCTTTGATGGAAAGTGAGCAGGCTGCTGATGTGATGATGTTTTTGCCTGAAAGTATGCGTGCCGATTTGATGATGAGAATTGCCACGATGAAAGGCATACAGCCATCCGCCTTGCGAGAGTTGGATCAGATTATGGAAAAACAATTAACCGGCTCTGATAATGTTAAATCTACCAGTATTGGCGGCGTTGATGCCGTTGCTAATATTTTAAACTTCCTGGATGGCGGTGCAGCGGATTTAGTGATGTCTGGAATTGCCGAGCACAGGTCTGAACTGGCTCAAGAAATTCAAGAGAAGATGTTTACTTTTGAAGATCTTACTTCGATTGATGAGAGAGGTATGCAAACATTGTTGCGCGAAGTTTCAACTGGACAGTTGTTACTGGCATTGCGAGGTGTAGGCAGTGAGCTTAAAGAAAAAATATTCAGCAATATGTCCAAACGAGCGGCAGAGATGTTGCGTGATGATTTAGAGGCTTCTCCGCCTGCTAAGTTAAGTGAAGTGGAATTGGCCCAAAAAGATATATTGGCTATTGCTAAGAAACTGGCAGATGCGGGCGAGATCCAAATGGGAGTAGGTGGTGATGAGCTTATCTAAGACGCCTAGATTTACTGCCTCCGAGCTGGAGGCATTAAGGCTATGGAGTATGCCTGATGTTTCTGGAGCAGAGCAGGTTAAGGAGCCGGAACCGGTCGAGCTGGAGGGAGAGCCTACACCGATTATGACGGTTGATGAAATTGAAACCATGCAGAAGCAGGCCTATGACGAAGCATTTGAGCAAGGCAAAATGCACGGTTTTCAGCAAGGTTTTCAGCAAGGTTTCGATGAAGGCTCAAAAAAAGGTTATGAAGATAATGTGCATTTGCTGCAAAGCCAAGCAGTAATCCTGAGTGGTCTTTTAGAATCATTGAGTGAGCCGTTTAAACGCCTTGATGAAGAAGTGGAAAAGGAGCTGGTTAAACTAGTTATAGCTATCGCAACGCAGATAATACGTAGGGAAATCAAGCTGGATCCGGGGCAAATTATTGCCGTTGTTCGCGAAACAGTCGGCGTCTTGCCGCTTGCATCGCAAAAGATCAGTTTGAAGTTACATCCTGAAGATGCCGAGTTAGTACGCTCTACATTAGCGCTGGATGAGATGTCGCCAAGCTGGGGCATAGTTGAGGATCCGTTAATAACTCGGGGCGGCTGCGAAGTCGACACTGAGGTTTCTCGTGTTGATGCGACTGTAGAGCATCGATTGGCTGCTGTGATCGCAATCCTACTGGGCGGTGAACGGGAGCGCGACAGTAAGTCTGCGGTTGCCGCTGGGTTTTCTCCATCGATAGAAACCATGTCAGCAGATGCGCATTCAATGATGGAGGAAGCAGGGCAACACAGGGAGTCGTTGCCAAAAAT
>CAZJOY010000113.1:0-13022 GCA_964547705.1 uncultured Methylobacter sp.
AAAATTGAACTTGAACGACCGCAATCTGCATAAGGAAGAATATGCCTTGCACCGCGACCTGTTAAACCTGCGCCATAACGACCCTGTATTTCAGGCCAGCCAACAAAGTAATCGCATTGATGGCGCCGTGTTAAGTCCCGATGCGTTCGTAATACGTTTTTTCGGAGAAAATCCCGGCGATGACCGTCTGTTATTGGTGAACTTGAGCCGCGACATTCACCTGGTTCCGGCCCCTGAACCGCTATTGGCTCCGCCTACGAATTGCGCCTGGGATGCGATGTGGGCCAGCGAAGATCCTTGTTACGGCGGTATGGGCATGCCGCCCTGGCCGAGGAAAGGCAATTGGTATATTCAAGGCGAATCGGCTGTTGTTCTAACTCCTGTCAACCCACCAAAGGAAGCTGTTAATCATGAATAGTGATCTTGTTATCCGCACCCAATGGACTGGCGATCCCTCTGAGCAGGAAGCATTAATCAAGCACGAATGGTTGGTCACGAACGGTCTCGGCAGTTATGCGACCGGTACGCTCTCGGGCGTACCGACGCGCCGTTTCCACAGTTTTTTAACCGTTGCCCATCCTGACCCTTTGGGCCGCTACGCGATGCTTAACCAGCTCAGTGAGCTGGTCCGGTTTCCTGACGGCAGCGTCCAAAAAATAGGCGGTATCGAATCGGCGGACGGCACGCTGGAGCTGTACGGCATGTCCAGTTTACGGGAGTTTCGCCTGGACTACGGCGTGCCGGTATGGCGCTATGAACTGGCGGACCATGTCATCGAAAAGTGGATACTGATGCCCTATATGAGCAACACGGTCCATATCGGCTACCGTTTGGTTTCAGGAAAAGGACCGGTGCGGCTTAAGATTCGGGTGGCTGTGCATTTTCGCCCCCATAATGCGGCCTTGGACGAAGGGCTGCCGGCCACTTCCTACGACCTTCAAGCCTCGGACGGACGATTGGAAGTTCATGGGCTTTCGATTCCGCCGTTGCGGCTGTATATGGATGGCGACAGCCCGGCATTCACGATCGAAACCAAACGCTTCACCGACATTCTGTATCGCATAGAAAAGCAGAGAGGCTATGGCGCCCAGGGCGACCTGTGGAGTCCCGGTTATTTTCGCGTTGATCTTTCCACAAGTAAGGATGCCACTTTTATTGCGTCTACTGAAAATTGGGAAAGCGTGCTGGCACTATCCCCGGCCGAAGTCTTCCAGGCTGAAATGGAACGGCGTCAACGCTTAATGAGCGCGGCGCGTCCGGAATTACATCAAGGCCTGGCTCAGCAGCTGGTATTGGCCGCCGATCAGTTTATCGTCGCGCCGACCAAGCGGGTTGTCGAAACGACGCGTATCCGTGCGACCGGCGGCGATGTACGAACCGTCATCGCCGGTTATCATTGGTTTACCGATTGGGGGCGCGACACGATGATCAGCCTGGAAGGCTTGACGCTGATTGCCGGCCGGCATGTCGAGGCCGGCCATATTCTGCGCACGTTTGCCTATCATCTGCGCGACGGCCTGATACCCAACATGTTCCCGGAAGGCGAAAGCGAGGGCGTCTATTACACGGCCGACGCGACGCTATGGTTCTTTCATGCGCTGGACCGTTATATCGAGATTACCGGAGACAGGGCCATATTCAAGGAATTGCTGCCGAAGCTGCTGGACATCATCGATCATCACCTTGAAGGCACTCGCTTCGGCATTCACTGCGATCCCGACGACAGCCTGCTGGTCCAAGGCGATCCACGTTACGCACTAACATGGATGGATGCCAGGCTGGACGATTGGGTGGTTACGCCACGCCGGGGCAAAGCGGTCGAAATCAACGCCTTATGGTACAACGCGCTGCGCATCATGGAAAAATGGCTGACCGAGGAAAACCTAAACACACACGTCGGCGAGATTGCAAAGCTTGCCGATAAGGCCCGGCTTAGCTTTAACCAACGATTTTGGAATGCCGAGACAGGGCAGCTGTTTGATCTGGTCGATGGTGAAGACGGCAAAAACGACCCGGCCTGCCGGCCCAACCAGTTATTTTCCATATCGCTATGCCATCCGGTACTGGATCAACAGCACTGGCAACCGGTGCTTCAGAATGTCAGGGATAAGCTGTTGACGCCGGTGGGCCTTCGCACTCTGTCGCCCGATCATCCCGACTATAAAGCCGATTACCATGGCGACCTTCGCACCCGTGATGCCGCTTATCACCAAGGCACGGTTTGGCCCTGGCTAGTCGGCCCCTACGTCGATGCCTGGCTGCGCGTTTATCCCGAGCAGCGCAAAGATGCGCGCGACTATCTCAGTCGCTTATTGGAAAGACATTTGCATGAAGCCTGTATCGGCTCGATCAGCGAGATTTTCGATGCCGAAGGTTTATTTACGCCGAGAGGTTGTATCGCACAGGCATGGAGCGTAGCGGAGATACTTCGCGTCTGGGTAAAAGTAGTCGGCAATTAGAAAAATAGCAGCGGATAAAAATCAAATCCAATTTAATCCGTTCCACCTCGGCAACAGCTCCTTAAGCATCTACTTTTGATACTCCCGATTGCTGTTCCAGACACAATTCTACCTCCTGCATAACCTATAGGGATGTTGGCGATGCGTCACATCCACTGATAATTTTTCTTGCCTTGTACATCGACCGGCGAGCTAAAGCTTTTTATTCCTAAGTTTATAGATAGATAAAACATAATGATTTTGAAATAAAAATGCGCTAACCTGACCGCGTCATTGTTGAGAATAAAGTTGTGTTAATACCAGCGAATCGCCTTTAAATTATTGCCCTGCTTGAGGAATTAAAAATGAAGAAAAAACGCTTTGCATCCTATATGTTGACCGGAAAAGTAGCGGCCCTGCCTTTTATAAATAGTAGTTTTGCTGATGTGGTACCGTCTTATACAGAAGTATTGAGCAAAAACGTATCCGTGATTGAAATGCCCGCTACCGGAGTCAGGCTAATGTCGACCACAGCAGCGAGCACTTACGGCGGATCGGATGCCTCTATATGCTCTACAACCTTACCTTCGACAATAAATATTGTTGTTACCGGTGCGAACCCAGGAAATACGGTTTATTTGGCAGCCAGCTCGAACAAGGACGATGGTGCGTTTCAATCCCTTAATTCCAAAGTCAGGCTCGGCGCAGATAATTTTACTGTGATCAGTTCATTTACCCTAGGTAACAGTCCGATACAAGAAGAAGCGGGCTCGTTCTCACAATCAACCTCCCCGGTATCAATCCCTGTCGATATTGCCAAGCTGCAACAAAAAAACCTGTTTACTCATGGCAAATTTTATATCCAAGCTGTAATTTTTCCCTCGACGGACCCAGAAATATTATGGTCGAAAGCTCGAATCTCGGAGCTGGATGAAATTATTGTAAGCGGCACAGTCTGCTCATCTACATCAACTTATGGAAATTCCACTTACGGCGGCAGCACTTATTGAGTTCCTTTATTCAACAGTCCGCTTTAACATAAATTGTCCGTAATTCTCTATCATGGCAACAGCATCATAGTCCGGCATCTTCTACCGGATGACATGGTACTGTTGCATGAGTGGTTAAAAATGCCTGATTTTTCGTTCTATCGTCCGTGCTTGGGCGATATGTGCCCAAATGTTTTAGACTTGGTTGACCGGTTAATCTCAGTCGGGCAACTAACGCCTGCATTGGAAATTGAAGTCTTGATTGAACACCGCGCCACCCAAACACCCATAGGCGTTATGTCTTTATCAGGCATTGATCATTTCAACCTTAAAGCCGAATTCTCAATGGGCTTTGTGCGTGGGCAAGGTACACGTTGCACGATGGAAGCGCTGCATTTTGGGTTGGAGCGGGCATTCTCGGCGTTAAATTTGCGTAAAGTAATTTTTTATATCACCGCCGGCAATAAACGCGCCCAGCAGTTCATGACGCATTACGGCATGACAGAAGAAGGCCTGCTGCGCGAAGAATTACTGCTTAGTTCCGGCGAAACCTTGGATATACACCGATATGCCCTGCTTCGATCCGACTGGGAACAGGGCGAACTGCGTAAAGCTTTAACGCGCCTAGTTCCTCTCGTATTATGACGGCCGAAAGAATCCTTGTCTTTGCCCCGCATCCCGATGACGAAATTATCGGTTGCGGCGGCTACCTCGCGGCCAAACAAGCGGAAGAATCCGCCATACGCGTTATTATCATCAGCAACGGTACGTTAGGATTATTACCGGCCCAACATTTACAACCGCTCTTGCGGCAACAGGAAAGCCGCCAAGGCTTATCGACACTCCAGGTTAAGGATATACAATTTTGGGGCTACGAAGACGGTTCTATTCCGCTTAGCGGCGAAATCCTCTCCTCTTATCTGCAAGCCGTGCTGGATTTTCGCCCTAGCCAGATCATGCTTCCTGCGCCAAGCGAAGCCCATCCCGATCACCGCCGCGTCACCCGCGGCGTTTTACATGCCCTGGAAGGAAAATGGGCCGGGGATTTATGGTTTTATGAAACCATTCAACCGATGCCGGTCCTGAATACAATTATCGACATCTCAGCAAGCATTGACAGCAAATTACAAGCCCTTTCCGCACATGCATCGCAACTGGCGCAATTCGACTATATCGAACATTGCCTTAGCTTGGCGCGGGTACGCGGTATAACTTCGGGAAGGCTATACGGGGAAGCTTTTGTAGTTTTTCCTTGGGACGGTTCGGCGCAAAATTTCTTCGAAACACGGCCGCTGATTTCCATCGTCGTGCGCGCAAACGACCGGCAAATTTTGTCGCACGCTCTCGCCAGCCTGGCTGCTCAGGAATATGACCGGATTGAAGTCGTGCTGGTATGGTTTGGCGAGATCCTACCCGACCTGTCAGCTTTCGATGTATTAGATATACGCATCATCGCCGGTAAGCACAACCGTGGCTACAATCTCAATGCCGGCATCTCTGAGGCGCATGGCGAGTATATCGGTTTTCTCGATCAGGACGACGTCATCTATCCTCTGCATTTGGCGTTACTGCTGGCCGAAATACAAGGACGAGCGAACGTGGATGTCGCTTACACCGGCTGCCGTGTGGTTTCCTGCCGCCGCGATGGCGCATCGGTGGAAATTATTAGCGAAGTGGACGTAATGAATAGAGCTGTCGATGCAGGACGCCTGTTGATCGGCAATCTCATCCCTAACCATGCGTTGCTGTTCCGTGCGCAACTATTTCGCACATTGCACTTTGACGAAACGCTTGACGCTTATGAAGATTGGGATTTTCTGGCACAGTTGACCTTGGCCGGTTACTGTTTTAGCCACGTTGACGAAGTGACTTGTGAATATCGCCTTTATTCTGACGGTGAGCCCCTTAGTCTGAAGCAAGATCACTGTAAAAAAGGCTACTTAGAATCTGCCGACCAAGTCTATGCTCGCATTATCGGGCAATTTAATGGCTCGCACCTGAAAGCACTGGCAAATCTTGTTCTACGCCTGGAACAAAGCGAGCAGGCGCTCACAATCCGTTTAAACAAAACCCATCAAACCATTGCCGAACTGGAAGCACAAATAACGGAAAAACATGACTGGCAGGATCTGCTCAAACGAGCACTGCCTGCAATAGGCATCGACAAAGTAGCAAAACGAGGCTTAGCCGAACTGATCGGGAAAAGCTTGCCGGCAGAAAAACTTTTTTCGCTGATCGTCCCAATCTATAACACACCAGCAAACATACTGTCCGAAACCTTGGCAGCCATCATCGGCCAGAGTTATCCGGGATGGGAATTATGCTTGGTGGACGATGCCTCGACCGATCCCGGCACACTCAGCATTCTGAATGATGTCATCACCCTATTGCAGCATAGCGGCAACCTACGCTTCGTGCGCCGGGCCGACCGAGGCGGTATTGTCGCCGCGACTAACGATGCATTAGCTCTTGCTAGCGCACCTTACATTGCTTTTGTCGATCACGACGATATTTTATATGAAGACGCCCTACTCGAAATTGCGTTGGTCCTGAAACAGGAAGACTGCGCCTATAAGTTGATCTACACTGACAATACGATGATCGACTTGGCAGGCAGGTTGCTGCACGTTAACCGCAAACCCGACTGGTCTCCGGAAACTTTATGCCACCTAAATTTCATCAACCACCTTACCATCGTGAAGCGCGAATTGGCGGTTCAGCTGGACGCCACATATGAAGGATCGCAGGACTGGGATTTCCTATTACGCACAGTCGAAAAATTGTCTGCACCGGAAATTCACCATATCCGCACACCGCTCTATGCTTGGCGGGCGACCGAACAATCACTCGCCTATCATGCTGCCGCCAAACCGGAAGCCTTTACTGCCGGTATGCTTGCCGTTACAACGCATTTGCAGCGAAAAGGCTTAAAACAAGTTAACTGCATTGCCAACCCGAATGGACCGGGGGTAATTTGTGATTGGAAAGCCGTACAACGCACTGTTGAAATCATCATTCCTACTCATAACAACTTGGACGGCCTGAAAACCTGCATAGACGGCATTCTAAACGGAACAGACTATCCTTTTATCAAACTTTCGGTAATTGCCAATCGCTGCTCACGCCCGGAAATGCAAGCCTATCTCGAATACTTGGTTGCAAAGTTCAATATCAATCTAGTCATTGATGAGCGGCCGTTCAACTGGGCTGCGCTGAATAATTCAGTTGCCAGCCATAGTAATGCCGACCTGTTATTATTTATGAACGACGATGTCGAAATTCAAAGCCGGGACTGGCTAACTTCGATGAACCGGTATTTTGAGTTGGACGGTATTGGAATTGTCGGCGCGACGTTACGTTATCCCAACGGTGAATTACAGCACAACGGCATCCATACCGATCCGGTTTGGGTTGCGGACAACATCCAGTCGCAGGGGGCTTTTGGCGAACTTTCTGTCACACGTAATGTTGCAGCAGTAACCGGTGCTTGCCTTCTTGTTGCAAAGCAGGTCTTCAACAAGATCGGCGGCTTCGATGAGCGCTTCGCGGTTAATTACAACGATGTCGATTTTTGCTTGGCGGCGAGGCATAGCGGCTACCGGATTGTCCAGGCTGCCGAGGTTACGCTTGTGCATCATGAGTCCCTCAGCCGCGGCAAGCCCGATACGACCGAGAAGAAATCTCAATTGGAACAGGAATTGGCATTGATGCGCGATAAATGGGGCGATTTCCTGTTCGACCCGCATTGGGCGGAATATGAAGTTCACGCCCAAACAAGCCGCATACTCCATGTCGCCTAGTTTCATCGTTCGTCCTACGATGCCGGATGACGAGCAATCCATACTCTCGGCCTTTGCTCATACATTCAGGGACCGCCGCCGCACGGATGTCTGGCGTTGGATCTACCGGGACAACCCTGACGACAGCAAAAGCATCATTTGTGTTAGCGCTGACGGTGAAGTTGCGGCACACATTGGCACTACATTTCATCGCGCGGTTTATCAACATGAAATCATAAAGATTGGACAATGCCGGGATGCATTCAGCTCTTTAAAATTCCGCTCAGTGCTTCAGGGGCGTACCGGTTTATTTACGCAAACCACGCGAACATTGTTTGCTGAATATGGACTCGCAGAAGGCGTGTCATTTTATTATGGCTTTCCATCGGCTAGGCATTTGCGTCTTGGTTGCAAACAACTAGGGTATCGTGAGGGAAACAACTGGGGACGTTTTCTCTGCTATACACGGAAGCTTCCGCCCGCCTGCACTCATAGCTATGGTTACCTGTCCGCTACCCGCACATTCGGTAGCGGATTTGACCGGCTCTGGAGCATTCGGGAAAAATCACTTACAGCAGCTGTTGTTCATGACAGCCGCTTTCTTTCCTGGCGTTTTGATCCGCGCTTAAAACGCACTTATTGGGTATGGACATTTACCCCTTACCTATCGACAGAAATGACCGGCTACGTCATTTTTGCGCAACACGAACACAAAGCGATATTGATGGATCTTCATTTACCATCGCCAGCCCCCGCATCGCACAGCTTCTGGATGCAGATTGCCGAAAAATTGCGTTGGCACGGTATTTATGAAATTGAAACCTGGCTATCGCTTAACCACCCCGATCTCGCCGGATTACGCGAGCTTGGATTCTTTCAATGCGCGTTATCCGAGCATTCAAAATTTTGCTTTCGCGTATTCGACAGCGGCCCTGATTGGGCCATACTGAATGAAAAGTTTTGCTTTACGATGGCTGATGCGGATAGCTATTGATCCAGCAAATGCCCCGGCTTGATTGTACGTGGGCAGCAAGCTGGGATTGCATGGCCGGGCCGGCTTGTCCATCTCAATGCAGGCGTTCGTTATCGTGCAAGCAATTCTGAGATTATCTTGACCGAAAATCGATCATTAGACAAAACTTCAGCCGTAGCCAAGCCTGATGCATTCCACGACTCTAACGAAACCACAATAACAAACTGACCATTCCCCAAGACACGCCTGCCGCTGCCGGGATCGTTAAAATCCAAGCCCACACAATCCGTTCGATGACCGAAAGTTTAAGCGCGTGAGGATTCTTGGCAAAGCCTACGCCCATAATCGCTGTTGAAATACTATGGGTAGTCGAAACCGGCATACCGAAATGGGCCGCAGTCAACAGAATTGTCGCGGAGCTGGTTTCCGCTGCGAAACCGTTTATCGGGTGTAACTTGACCATTTTGTGCCCGAGAGTCCTGATAATGCGCCATCCGCCTACCGCTGTACCCAGTGCCATAACCAAAGCGCACGTGACGGCAATCCAGGTATCGATGTCTTTTTCTCCTCCATGTGGCCGTAAAAACTCAGCCCAATGCGGCAACTGATCGAGCGTGCCGGCGCCGTTAGCGGTAAAAATAGCTAAAGCGATGATACCCATGGTTTTTTGCGCATCGTTACTACCATGCGCAAACCCCATGTAACCGGCCGAAAAAAGCTGAGCCTTTCCGAATACAGCATTAACCCATTTTGGACGCGCCATTCGCGCCATGACACCACCGGCGGAATTCATACCGCTAATGATAGCCATCAAGCCGCCCATAATGACAATGCCTAAGGTAAACCCGGCAACAGGCGAACTGACCATCGGTACTACGACTTTCCAAAGCAAGCCTTTATTTTCTGTCCAAACGGCCGCAGTTTTCGACCATATCAGAACGTCGGGATTATTGCTTCCGGCTGCCAGCGCCGCACCGCATAAACCACCGATCAAAGCATGGCTGGAAGAAGACGGCAGGCCCAATGCCCAGGTAATAAGATTCCAGATAATTGCGCCAACCAACGCGCAGATCAAGACTTCGGACGAGATATTCACCAAGTTGGTGTCCACCAATCCCGACGAAATGGTTTTTGCCACCGCGGTGCCGGATAATGCACCGGTTAGATTGGTAACGGCGGCAAGCACGACAGCTTGCGTTGGCGTTAATACTTTGGTGGCAACAACCGTAGCAATAGAGTTTGCAGTATCGTGAAATCCATTGATGAACTCAAATACCAGTGCTACCAGAATGACAAGCAAGAGCAAGGTCAACATGCCAGCTCCTTTATGAATTTTTTAAGACGATATGATAGATGACATTACCGGCATCGCGGCAGCGGTCAATCGCTTTTTCGAGTATTTCAAACAAACCCATTTTTATTAAATAACGGATCGGATCGGTTTCATTGGCATAAACGTCTCGATACAACTCGAGTATTTGACTATCGGCTTCGGATTCAATGGCTTGTAACTGATCGTTTAACTTCTTGACCTCATCCAAATTCATTCCTTTGCGTAATGACCTGACCATTTGCTCGACGACTTTGCAGGCTTGTTCCAGCATCACGGCGCGGCTGGTGAAATCGACCCCCTCAATACGGCCCAAAGCCAGCGTATACCGCTCCGCAAACTTTTCGACGACTTTAGGAATTTTATAGAGCGCGCTATTAAGGGCTTCAATATCTTCACGATCGAGCACAGTCACAAAAGTATTAACAAGCTCCTCGCTGATTTGAGCGAACAGGTCCTTTTCACGGCGACGCGCCTGTTTAAACTTTTCCAATGATTGTTCCGTCGCGGGTGTGCTTAAAAGCTCGATCAGTGCTTTGGCCGATGATCGCGCGGATTCAGCACTGGCTTCAAGTAATCCATAAAATTTATCGCCTTTGCCGAAGATAGTTTGCAATGAGAACATGGTGTTTCCTTAATATTTACGAGTCATAAGACTTTGTTAT
Organism: uncultured Methylobacter sp.; assembly: GCA_964547705.1. Lineage (GTDB taxonomy): Bacteria > Pseudomonadota > Gammaproteobacteria > Methylococcales > Methylomonadaceae > Methylobacter_A. The sequence continues at coordinate 10,175 of CAZJOY010000113.1, forward strand.
TTTTATAAGCTAATTATCGCATAACTTAATCTTCATCATTCCGCAAAAATAACAACAGCCCGGCTTGGCGTCATCTTATACCCCCTAGACTTATGTGCGTCATCGTACAGACGCTACGGCCAAGAGCCCATACTCTTACCCACAGTCGGACCAATAGCCTGGCGCGGACGGTAAAGACGGTGGATATACCCGGCCAAGACAAATCCGACACTAAACAACAGTTTGTTGCCGCTACCGTCACAGCGACCGCCAACCTTGTGAGCGCCTTAAGCCGCTCTATTTCAAAGGATTTCACGCAGAGTGCTCCATTCAACCGTTCCGGAACGGACGGCGTCGCATCGGCTACAAGACATATCCAAATACACTCTATTCCTCAGGAGGGATTATGGACAAAACACCCACAATCGTCGTCTTCTCACATTTGCGCTGGAACTGGGTGTGGCAGCGCCCCCAACACTTACTGTCACGCCTTGCAAAGCGTTTTCCGGTCATTTTTATCGAAGAACCGCTACCCTGTGAAGCCGGACAAGCTCCACATTGGGGCATAGAGCAACCGGTTCCCTCCGTGTTGGTCTGCACGCCGTTCACGACGGCTGAAAGTCCCGGTTTCAACGGCAGCCAACTGCACGAACTCGGTATTCTTCTCGATGAACTAGTTAATCAACAAGCCCTGCGCGATATTCTAGTTTGGCTCTATACACCGATGGCCCTGCCCCTGGCCCGTCGGCTCAAACCTCTGGCAATGATCTATGATGTGATGGACGAACTATCGGCTTTCAAAGACGCACCGCCGGAACTATTGGAATGGGAAGCGGAGGCCTATCGCTGTGTGGACCTGGTGTTCACCGGCGGTCCCAGCCTGTACAAAGCCAAGTACGATCGCCATCCCAATGTGCATTGTTTCCCAAGTAGCGTTGATGCAGCCCACTTCGGAAAAGCGCGCAATACAGCGCTTGACCATGCAGAACAATCGAACCTGACTCGTCCCCGGTTAGGCTTTTTCGGCGTCATCGACGAACGCATCGATTTGGCGCTGCTGGATCGAATGGCTCGCGAACGCCCCGAGTGGCAATTGATCATGGTAGGCCCGGTTACCAAGATCGATCCGTCGGAACTGCCCAAACATCCCAATATCCACTATTTAGGCCAGCAAACTTACGATCAATTGCCTGCTTTTCTGGCCGGCTGGGATGTCTGCCTGCTGCCTTTTGCCCGTAACGAATCGACCCGTTTCATCAGCCCAACCAAAACTTTGGAATACATGGCTGCGGAAAAACCTATCGTCAGCACGCCGATTACCGATGTGGCCGAACCTTACGGCGATATTGTGCATCTGGGCGATAGCGCCGATGCTTTCATTGCCGCCTGCGACCACGCGCTGAACCGGACTGCCGGGCAATTTAATCAACGGCTCACCGGTATGCGCAAAGTGTTATTGAATACATCCTGGGACATGACAGCCCGGGCCATGGCAAAAGAGATCGTCAAGATTCAGCAAGGCCAAGGACCGGTGGCGCTTGCCCGAACACGGGCCAGGAAAGAACGTACTAAAGTAGCCATCATCGGCGCAGGCCCGACCGGGTTGTCAGCGGCTTTTCATGCCCCGGACTCCGTGCTGTTGGAGGCCAATGATACGGTAGGCGGCTGGTGCCGCTCGATCGAAGAGAACGGTTTTACCTTCGATTTTGCCGGCCACATCATGTTTTCCAACGAGCCTTACGTACACGAGATGTACAGCAAGCTGCTCGGCGATAATGTCCATTGGCAAGATCGCGAGGCCTGGATCTACAGCAAAAATGTGCACACCCGCTATCCGTTCCAAGGCGCGCTCTACGGCTTGCCGCACGATGTGATCAAAGAATGCCTGGTCGGCGCCATTGAAGCCCGCTTTGGCAGACTCAATGCGTCCGATAACAAAGAAAACAAGCGTTTGCAGCAAAGCCCCGATCCGGCCTGCCGCGCCGGGGACATAAAGGATTGCTGTGGCGATGGCGTCATTGAAAGCACAGTTCGGCTGGTTAAACCCAAAACGGCGGCTCCGAAGAATTCCGGCGAACCTTATGCGAACTTTGAAGAGTTCATCTACAAAGTCTGGGGGGCAGGCGTCGCCAGACATTTTGCAATTCCTTACAACCGCAAGCTGTGGGCCGTCGACCTTAAAGAGATGGAAACTTCCTGGTTGGGCGGGCGCGTGCCGTTGCCCGATCTCGAAGAAATGATCGAAGGCGCTTTGCGGCCGGTCGCGAAGCCGATGGGGCCGAACGCACGCTTCGGTTATCCGTTGCAAGGTGGTTTCCAGTCGCTGATGAACGGTTTTCTTCCTCATATTAAGGGACGGCTGCGCCTGAATTCCGAAGTCGTATCGATTTCGCCGAGCCAACACCGCGTAACATTGGCTGACGGCGCGACGCTGGAATACAGCCATTTAATCAGCACCATGCCGTTACCGGTTCTGCTCCGAAACCTTCGCGGCGAAGTGCCTGCCCGTATCCGCCAAGCAGCGGAAAATCTACGCCATATCTCGGTACGCTGCGTCAATCTCGGCATCGGCCGGCCCAACCTGACCGAAAAGCACTGGATTTATTATCCCGAGGACACTGTCTTCCACCGTATCTTCGTGCAAGGCAATGCCAGCCCTTACTGTAACCCGACGGGCGGTTTCGGCCTGACTTGCGAAATAACCCATTCACCGAATAAACCTTTGCCTTGTGATGGCGATGCGCTGATTGAACGATGTATCCTGGATTGCCGCAAGGTGGGCATCATTTCCGAGCAAGACCCGATCTGGGCCGCCAATCAAGTCGATATGCCTTACGCCTACGTGATTTACGAGCATGCCCGTGCCGGC
>CAZJOY010000114.1:0-12988 GCA_964547705.1 uncultured Methylobacter sp.
TGTCACTGGCATTAAGTTAAGTCGTTCGTGGTGAGCTTGTCGAACCATGAATGGCTCAAGAATGTGGGAACGATCTATTTTAACTGTTTTCGTGTCTTTCGTGGACTACGCTTTTTTATCATCTGTATGCGTAACATCAGTTATTAACGAAGAGTTACAAAAACCTTTTGACAATATGAGACAACCGGTCGTATTATTTTGCCATGATTGAAATTACAAAAAAACAAATGAACCGCGAAAACCTGTTAAATCAAGGCGTAACCTTGCTGATGGAGCAGGGCTATCACGGCACCGGGCTAAAAGAGATTTTGGATGCTGTACAGATTCCGAAAGGCTCTTTCTACAATTACTTCGGCAGCAAAGAAAATTTTGGTGCCGAAGTCATTCAACATTACATCGAGCCTTTTATTAAACAATTGACCGGACATTTGCAACAGTCTGAGGATGATGCGCTCGGTGCATTACAGCGTTATTTCAATGAAGGCATTGCAGATCTTGAGAAAGCGGACTTCAAAGGCGGCTGTTTGCTGGGCAATTTAATGGGTGAAATCGGCGATACCAGCGATATTTGTCAAAAATCGCTGCAAAATGCTCTCAACCGTTACCGGGATTTAATGCAGTCAGCTCTGACCAAAGCGCAGCAGCAAGGCACGATAAGAACCGACAAATCGGCTGAAGATATGGCCGACCTGCTGGTCAACACCTGGCAGGGAGCCTTATTAAGAATGAAAATTGAAAAATCCTCAGCACCGCTGAAGCAGTGTTGCCAGGATTTGCTGGGAGATTTTTTTAAAGCGTAATTCGGATTGCGCTTTAAAAAATTAACCCATTATTTTTACCATCAACCAGGAGAGACACATGCCAAAATATATTATCGAACGCGAAATCCCCGGCGCAGGCTCACTAGCTTATCGCGAGCTGCAAAACATTTCCGAGAAATCATGCGGCGTTCTGTGCGAATTGGGACCGAAGATTCAGTGGGTGGAAAGCTACGTGACCGACGATAAAGTCTATTGCATCTACATCGCACCGAATGAAGAAATGATCAGAGAGCATGCCGAAAAAGGCGGATTCCCAGCCAACCGTATTTCCCAAATCAGGACAGTGATTGATCCTACTACCGGGGAATGATCCATTAACCCCCCACAATCCACCGGCGGCCAGTTCAAGCGGACAAGGCCGCCAGCCAACCCACAAACAGCCAGAGGACACTATGATGAAAACAAAAGTGATAAAAGCCGCCCGCTCCGTACTTGTTTGCACAGCGTTACTGACTCCGGTTTTGGGGTACGCAGAAATATTGGCAATGGTTAATTATGAAAGCAAACCGGGCCAAACCCCAAGACGTGAAGGCATTGCAATTATCGACGTCGATCCCTCATCAAAAAGCTTTGCAAAGATCCTTAATGATATCCCGCTGCCCAACGATTTAGTCGCCCATCATATCTTCTACAACAAAGACCTCAGCAAAGCCTATATCACCTCGCTAGGCAATGGTGCACTACATGTAATGGATATGACGCATGTTCCTTTCCGGCCCAAAAAAATCGATATGCCCGACTGTAAAGTTGCTGAGGACGTGGTCTTTTCCAAAGACAACCTTACTTGGTTCATGACCTGTATGGGCTCCAGCAACGTGATCGTCGGCGATGCGCAAACCGATAAACAGATCAAAGTCATTGCGGCCGATTCAAAAGACGCTTTTATCCGTTATCCGCACGGCATCACCCTTAATGACGATATCGACCGCATCATCATAACCAGTACCGTCAGCCCCGATTTGAAAGACGCCGGCGAAACCGTTACCGTGATCGAAGCGTCCAGCGGCAAAGTGCTGTCCAGCCATAAACTATCCGACAAACCGTCCCCGTCCGGCGTATCCCCGGTCGAAGCGGTATTCCTGCCCGGCACGTACCCGGCGTTAGCTTACATCAACACGATGTTCGGCGGCGAAGTGTGGACCGCTACCTGGAACGCGGACAACAAAGCATTCCATTTCCAGCCGGTGTTTGATTTTAATGCGGTCAAGCAAGGCGTGCCGTTGGAAATCTACTTCAACGACGAAAACGACCGCATGTACATCACCACCGCGAATCCCGGTTATTTGAACGTCTTCGACATCACCGACAAGCAAAAGCCGTCGTTGATCAAAGCGATACCGACCGCAGGCGGCGCGCACCACGTCGTGATCACGCCGGACGAACACTACGCGATCGTGCAAAACAGCTTTTTGAATTTGCCGGATATGAGCGACGGCTCGATCACCGTCGTCGATTTGAAAAAGCTGGAAGTCAAGGCAACTATCGATACCTTAAAAAAACAAGGACTTAATCCTAATTGTATTATTATGATGCCGAAGTGGCATCATGATACGGCGCATTAGAAACCGGTGCCGTTTTGTAGGGCGCGCTGTGCGCCTTACTTTCACTACGGAGAACATGGAGTTTTCCGGTTCAAACCGGGCTGTTATTTAATGATCTGGTTGGCTTAGTTTCTCGGTTGAGCTTTCTAAGATAAAATAAGTAGCATATCGTCCGGTTAAGGATGATATACAGAAACTATATAATTACTTGTTAGGCATACAAAACGTAACCAAAAGTACCAGCAAATTGAATAGTCCGACCCTCTACATATTTTCGGGACTCCCGGCCAGCGGGAAAACAACACTGTCCCAATTGCTGAGCAGGCGCGTCCGCGCAGCTTATATTCGGATCGATACTATTGAACAAGCCTTACGCGATCTTTGCTCGTTTAATGTTCAGGGCGAAGGGTATCGTCTAGCATATCGGGTGGCAACCGACATTTTGAACACAGGCGTTAGCGTGGTCGCTGATTCATGCAATCCAGTTGATTTGACTAGGCGTGAGTGGGAACAAGTAGCATTAGTCGCTGACGTACGATATGTGAATATCGAAGTTGTCTGCTCCAACACACGAGAACATCGCAAAAGAGTGGAAAACCGCTTCTCAACGATCCCGGGGCTAAGGTTGCCGACTTGGCCGGAGGTGGAGAATCGCGAATATCACAATTGGATGGTCGAAAGGATTGTCATCGACACTTCAGGCAGACCTGAAAACGAATGCATCGATGAGCTTTTGGCCAGGCTTTCAAACGACGCTGCCTAATATTGTGCTCAAGCCGACCCGCTTCCGCTACGCTCCAGCGGTCGGCTTAGCTTTGCGTTATGCGGCACTAAACTCACGCACCTCGGAGTCACAGCTATGACTGAAGATAGAACTCTGCGAACTTCCAGAACCCTGCCATACCCACCAGAAGAAATATATGCTGCTTTTTCGTCGGCTGATTTATTGGCTTTGTGGTGGGGGCCAGAAGGCTTTTCCAACACATTCGAAATCTTTGAGTTCACCGCTGGCGGTCGCTGGAAGTTCGTGATGCATGGTCCTGACGGGAACAACTATCTCAATGAAAGTTTCTTTGTAACGCTTGAGCCAAACACCAAGATCGTTATCCAGCATGCTTGCCCTCCGCACTTCACGCTTACTGTTGAACTCACCACTGTCAGCGACGGTACGCACTTGACTTGGGAGCAAGTCTTCGAAGACGCCCAGACCGCACAAGCTGTCAAACAAAGGGTTGGCTCGGCAAACGAGCAGAACATTGATCGGCTGGCGCATGTACTCAGCAAGGTTGCTAGTGCTCCATAACAAGTCAATCCAGCGGACGCCCGTACCGGCGCCGCTGATTTCCAACGCTGGGCGTCAAGGAGTAGTTAATGACAATCCGAATCTTTGCAATACTTTTCTCCACTCTTATTTCCGCTAGTTCCCAAGCTCCAGCTTGGGAACTTCGCCTCGGAAGCTCAGCTTCCCGACGAAATCTCACCAATCCCGAACCACCTCAATCAACCCCAACTGCCCGGCATAATTGCGTGCACTGGAATAGCGCCAATGTTCTGGTAGATCGACATAGCCGCGCTTGACCGGGTTCCAATGGATATAGTCCAGCTTCTGCCGCATGACCGTTTCGGATTCGATGATTTGCGGATGATTGCCTTCTTCCCAGACTTGGTAAGTCGTGTCCTGCTTGTGGACGCGCTTGAAGAGCGCCAGTAATTCCAGTAGCTTAGTTGAGCGGCATTGTTCCAGATACTCTATGATCTGCTTCGCTGTATAGGATTTAAAACGCTGCATGTCGCGGCTTAAATCGTCGGAAGCCGCGATAAGATGGAGATGGTTCTCAAGAATGACGTAGCCGCCGGCCTCGCGTTGCAGGAAACGCCAGGAGTCGAGCACGATGTTGACGGTTTTGGGACGGGTGAATAGCGGCAGCCAGTGATTGATTGTTGCGGTCAGGAAGTGTGGACATGGGTTGCATTGGACTCGGTAGCGGCTTCTGGGCATGCTGGTTCTCCGGCAAAGAATGGTAGACGGGAAGCTGAGCTTCCCGGACTGGGTTCCCAAGCTGGAGCTTGGGAACCAGCAAAACTTCGTGTTCTTCGTGTCTTCGTGGTGAATAATACTTCCACAGCCTCTGGAGATTGGGAGCCAGTAAAGAGAAGGATTTTACCTGCTGCTCGCAACCGTCATCATATAACGCTGCTTGATCGCCTGCGCCAATTGGTGCACGGCCATCGCGTATTTATCGCTGTTGTTGTATTTCTTGATCACCTTGAAATTGGGATGAACGCGCCAGTATTCGCTGCCTTTAGCTGCACTCAGCTCAATAGTCGATTCGCCGTAGCTTTTAGCCTGATTGGCTACCGGCATCGTGTTTTGCCAGCCGTTACGCGAAAAATAATGCGCTACGCTACCGATTGCATCGCATTGATCCCAAAGATTACGGTGCCCGTCATTATTGAAATCAACCGCCAAGGTCCGGAAACTGCTCGGCATGAATTGACCTAAGCCCATTGCTCCTGCCCAGGAACCGACCGGTTGCAGCGGATCGTAGCCTTCTTCACGGCTCATCAGCAGAAAGTTTTCCAATTCTGTCGTAAAAAATTTGGCGCGCCGTTGCGTGTCAAACGCCAGCGTAGTCAACGCATCGAGAATGCGGGTTTTGCCGATATTACGGCCGAAGAACGTTTCCACGCCGATAATCGCAACGATATATTCGGGATCGACGCCGTAAGTGGCGCTGGCTTTGCGGATCGAGTCTTCGTTATTGCTCCAAAAGGCGGCGCCGTTGTTGATATGGGCTTCGGTAAGAAATTGCTGGCGGTAGCGCGTCCAGCCTCCTACCTTGGGGTGGGAAGGCGCAGGGCCGTGGTATGGAGCCGGATTTTCCAGGCGGATAACGTAATCCAGGCGTTTAGCTTGTGAGAATAAGTTACTTAAATAACTTTCGGAAAATTTATGTTCAAGCACCATGTGCCGGATAAAGTTCTGCACCGCCGGCGAGTTGGAATAAGTTCCGGCCAGTGCCTGCGATTGATACTCCTCCAGAGGCTGGGTAGGAGGCGTAGCGACGGTATTAATAGGCGGCGGGGTATTGGGTTGAACTGATGGATTGCTTGCGCATCCGGTAAGCGCAAGCGCTAAAGCCAGCTTTGAGAAACATGTACTGCTTGAGTTTTTCACGGGTGTCTCTTTTATTATTAATGTTGATCGGCAATCCCTTGGCCAAAATTTATAAAGCTGAGTTGAGCAGCTCGTCTGCTCAAACGAAACTTATGCCCTTTGGGTATAAAACGTTCTGTGTCGCAACTTGTTATTAGAGAATAAATAAACTACATAATCCTCCTACTTCATTTTCATCGTTAAGCCGGCACTGCAAAAAAATACCTGGTCGCAATGCTGCCCCATTAATTGAGCGGCTTTGCCGGATAAATCGACGAATTGCCGAGCTAAGCGGTTGTCGGAAACGACGCTCAAGCCGACTTCGTTATGCACCAGCACCAAGTCGCAGGATAACTGTAGCACTGCCTCAAGCTCCTGCAAAATTTCCTTTTCAGGCACTTGATAATAAAGCTGGTTGTTCAGCCACATCGATATGCATTCGACCAGCACCGGCCCGCCGCATTGCTGCAATGCGTCCAGCAGTTTGACCGGTTCTTCGATGGTGATGAACAAGTCCTGGCGGCGCTGCTGATGAACAAGAACTCGCGCCTTCATCTCGTCATCGAAAAATTCTGTCGTTGCCAAGTAATAAGGTTTGGCTGTTGTTGCCTGTTCTAAAATATATGCTTCGGCTAATCGCGATTTACCGCTTTTGATGCCTCCTATAAATAGCGTTTTCATGACAGCAAAATTCCGGCTGCCAATAGCGTTAAAACGATCAGATTAATGCCTGTTTTCATTTGCAATGCGTGGGTTAAAGTCGATTTATCGACCGGATTAATGGGCAAGCCCAGCGTCGGCTTATGTTTGATTTGGCCGTGGTAGCTCGCATCGCCGCCCAACGCAACGCCCAAAGCGCCGGCCATTGCCGCAATCGGGAAACCGGCATTGGGGCTTTCCAGTTTGTTGCCGTCGCGCGATAAACATTGCCAGGCGCGCCGTTTGTCTTCAGCCAATGCGACAATCAGCAATGCGGTCAGCCGGGCAGGGATGTAATTGGCTATGTCGTCGACTATCGCCGCTGTTTTGCCGAAGTAAAAATAACGTTCGGTTTTATAGGCAATCATCGAATCCATCGTGTTGATGGCTTTATATACCGCAATGCCCGGCAAGCCGAACAACAGCAGGTAAAACAGCGGCGCGATAACGCCATCGCTGAGGTTTTCCGCCCAGGTTTCCAATCCGGCTTTATAGATCTCGGTTTCGCTCATGTTTTCGGTGTCGCGGCTGACCAGATAACTTATGGCCTGTTTGGGGTTTTCAGTGGTTAACAATGCGGCGACGCTAGAATGCAGCATATTCATCGCCAAGCCGGTCGATGCCAGCACCGCTAACACAGGCAGCTCCAGCCAATCCGGTAATAAATCGCACAAATAAACCAGCCCGATGCTGACCGACAAAACCACAGCAATCAGGCTAACGGCCAGCAGCGCACCGGGTAGAATCCGGTTGCCGTAAAAACGCCGTTCAAAGCCGGAAATAAACTCGCCGAACATCACCACCGGATGCTTGCACGGCAATTCGCCGAACGCCAAATCGATCAGGTAAGCCAAAGCCGCCAATTCAAAAAACATGAATTCGTCTCATCCGTGTGCCGTTTATTGGATCGCCTGCAAAATCGCGGCTATATCCAGATTTCCTGTAACCATATCGGCAAAGCCCTGAATTTCGGCCTCGCGATAATCCGCATAGGCATAACCCCGATACTGCGGATTAATGGTTTTAAAATAATCGGTGCGAAACGCATCGTTATCAAAAATGCCATGGACATGGGTTCCCGAGAACCGGCCGCCCTGAAAATATAGAGGGTATTTGTCCATCCTGCCGCAATGGATTTCATAACCGCTGATGTCATCATACGAAAATAGCTGGTATAGCCCACGTGCAAGTATTTTCGGCCTTTGGTACAGCACGATGTCGTCGATAAAAGCGAAGCCTTCTTCGACAATCGCAGTTTCATGTTCAATCGCATCGGGGTCATGCAGATTTAGGCAGAACATCTGGTAGCCGCCACAAATGCCGAATGCCGGTTTGTTGAACTGTTGAATTTCTTCGAACAAGCCTTGTTTTTTCAGCCATTGCAAATCGCGGATCACGGTTTTGCTGCCCGGCAACAGCACCATGTCGAAACTTGCCAACGGACGGTAATCGTGAATCAGCTCGACGTAAAGTTCGGGGTCGGCCATCAGCGCGTCGAGATCGTTGTAATTGCTCAGTCCCGGATAGGCGATTACAGCAACGCGGATTTTGGCGTCGTCCAGCCGTTGCCGGTAATTGCGTAGCGACTGCGAATCTTCCATATCGATATTCAACGGCGTAAACGGCAGAACGCCTAAAACCGGCACACCAAAACGTTCGGCGATGATTTTTTCGCCTTCGTCGAAAAAACGCCGGTCGCCGCGGAATTTGTTGACCACCACGCCGATCAAGTTGCTGCGCATGACCGGGTCCATCAGTTCCAAGGTGCCGTAAATTGACGCAAACACGCCGCCGCGTTCGATGTCTGCAACCAGGATGTTTTTGGTATTGAAACTGTTTGCAACGAAGGTATTCGACAAATCCTTGTTCAGCAGGTTCAACTCGACCGGTGAACCGGCGCCTTCGGCAATAATCAGGTCATAGTCCTGTTGGAGCAGGGAAAACGCCTGTTTGACCTGTTCTTTCAAGCTGTCGATTTCAGCGTAATAGGCCGCAATTGACTGATTTTTATAAACCAACCCGTTCACAATTACTTGCACCGAGCCGTTGCCGTGCGATTTCAGCAGCACCGGGTTGAATAGGTAGCTCGGTTCGACGCGCGCGGCTTCGGCTTGCAGGCATTGCGCTCTCGAAATTTCCCGGCCTTCTTGGGTGACCGCTGAATTATTCGAGACGTTTTGCGCCTTGAATGGCGCGACGTTCAAACCTTGATCGGCAAAAATCCGGCACAAGGCCATGACCAGCGTGGTTTTTCCAGCATCCGAGCTGGTGCCAAATATGGCTAATGGTTTCATTGGTGTTTGTTTGATTATGTTTATTTACCACAAAGACACGAAGGGCATGAAGGAATAAATTCGCGTGCTTCGTCGTGAATTTTATTAAAACTTCGAGTCGTAGCCTGGATGAAGCATAGCGGAATCCGGGAGATCGTGGCGCGGCTCATCCCGTATTCCGCTACGCTACATACGGGCTACGACTTTAAAAGCCTCGGCAAGCCGGGCTATGGTTTGTTCGTCCTTGACCGCAAAACGCACATGGCTTTTATCCAGGCCCTCAAAATTATCGCAGACGCGGATTAAAATCCGCGACGGCTCCAATTGCGATTGCAGTTGATAGCCGTCTTCGCCATCTTTCAAGCGTTCCAATAAGAAATTGGCTTGCCCCGGATAAATCTTCTCGAACAAGCCTGAGTCTTGCAGTGCTTGATGCAGTAGATCCCGCCAATAGGCGGTCTGCTGCCGGGTTTGTTCGATGAATGCGGTATTCGCCAGAGCCTGCTGCATATAGGCCATATCCAGGCTGGATAATTTCCAGGCCGGTTCGAAGCGCTTTAGCTGGTTTATCGCCGCTGTTGCAGCCAGAATAAAACCGACGCGGATACCGGCGCAGCCGTAAAACTTGCTCAGTGATTTGATCAGGTAAAGTTTGTCGTAATCCGCAATGTGTTCTGCAACCGAGTCTGCCTTGCGCCGCATTGGTTCCCTCGGCAACTGCTCCTGCGTTGCTCTACCTCCTGCATCCCTGGCAGTCGAAAAATCCAGAAACGACTCATCGATAATAATCGTGCAATCTGCCGCTTGCCATGTTGCCAATAACTCTTGCAGGTCGTAAAGCTGACCGTCCGGTGTCGACGGGTTAACAAAAATCACAGTGCTGTGTTTGGGAATATCCGTTATTAAGCAGTTGAACCGGTTGATGTTATGTACGGTGCATCCCAGCTGCCCGGCAATATGCGCATATTCGCCATACAACGGCGTGTATAAAACCAGGTCTTTCGGCTGCAAACTGCGTAACAGGGCGAAAATGGCCGCACTCGCGCCGTTAAACACTTCAATGTCAGTGTCCGCAGGAACCGGATAGCGTTGCCTGATGGATTGCTTTAATAAGCCGTACTCAGGATCGGCATACGGTGTAAGCCGGACATCTTGCAAGCAACTTAAATCGACCGCTTGCTCCGGGTTAATGTTGGACGAAAAATCCAATACCTGTTCCGGCAGGCAGCCGAGCTGCCGGGCGAACCGGTAGATATTGCCGCCGTGACCCATTATAAGTTGATGTATTCGACGTAAAGGTAATCGTCAGCTTGCCGCAGTTTATGCACGGAGCCGGAATCTATTCGCAGCTGGAACGAATTGGCCAACGGCAGGTTCAAAGCGCGAGCCAACAATGCGCGGATAACGCCCGCATGAGTGATGACCAAAACTTGTTCTGCGTCGGTCGCTAACAAATCTTGCCAAAAATCGCCTGTACGCTGGTATAAATCTTCAAAATTCTCGCCATTGGGCGGTGCCGCTGTCACAAAATCATTCATCCAATGCTGCAAGGCACCGGCTTCAATCTCATCGAAACGTTTGCCCTCCCAAGCGCCGAAATCAAGCTCCTGTAGCCGTGGATCGGTGGTTACCGTATCCGAGAAAGTTTCAGCCAATTGCAGGCAGCGGCTCAGCGGGCTGCTGTAAACCTTACAGTTGTCGTCAAATTCGGGCAATTTGTCATGCAGGTTAGCCATCTCGTCAGGAAAGCTATCGGCCAGGGCCACATTGCTTTGTCCGTAACACACGCCGGTATCGGTAGCCGTCTGGGTGTGGCGAATTAAATAAATATCCATAAGGCATTCACGCTTAAATAAAAAATAGTTTCGGCAACTTGCTGGCTTGCACCCAAACAATCGCCGGTATAGCCGCCGATGCGGCGGTAAAAATAGTGTCCCAGCAACAGGGTTGCAAGCAGTACGGGAATGGTTGCGAGTGTGCACAACACGGGCAACAGCGCCAACGGCAATAATGCGACGACGGTAGCAAAAGCCAGTTCTTGAAGATTGGGCTTATAAACCGCTCCGGATGATTTGCTGTCATTATCACGCGCATAATTATAACGCCACATCAGTAATAACGGCGATAAACGGCTGAGGCTGTGCCCGGTCAGCAACACCAAAGGCACGGTGGCGGCAGGCATTGTGCTTAGTACGCTAATCTTTAATAACAGTATCAATAACAGCCCGAGAACGCCGTAAACCCCGATATGGGAATCTTTCATGATTTCCAGAGTGCGCTGCTTATTCATGCCACCGCCGAAACCGTCGCAGACATCGGCAAAGCCGTCTTCATGCAATGCGCCGGTCATCAAAATACCGGTGATTAGCGCCACGATTGCGGCCGTAGATGGCGGCCAGATCCAATCGGCTAAGTAAAAGCTTAACGCAGTGACGCCGCCAACCAGCCAGCCGATCAATGGTAAATAGACGACTGCCCGGTGCAACTGCGTGTAATCCAAGGATTGGGGATGGGGTAGGCGGGTGTAGAAGCTGAGAGCTAACAGGAATAGCTGTTTATCGTTCCCACGCTCCGGCGTACCCTCTGGGACATAAATGGGAACGCATCCGGCAACGCTCCAGCGTTGCCAAGCACGACGCAGGAGCGCCCTTAGCTGCATTCCCACGCTGGAGCGCTCATCGTTATACACAAGTTTGTTCAAGCCCTGCGACAGCAAGGGCGGATGTTTCCGGCAATCGGAGCGCCGGAAACACCAGTCCTGCGCTTAACGCGCGGACAGGCTTATTCCGGCCTACGTCGAGATGTGTATAACGACGAGCGCTCCAGCGTGGGAATGAGGGTATTTTCATAGGTATTTTTGCATAACCGCTTCATAACTTACTGTTTCTAGCTCACCCGCTTTATAGGCTTGCCATCTTTTTTGCGCTTCCTCGCGCCAGATGGCATCGATTTCAGGATTAGGTGTATCCAGATCGGCAAGTAATAATTCTGCTAAGCGCAATTTTTCTAACGAGGGTAAATGACTAATCTTTTGGTAAAGCTCTTGGCTGTTAAGCATGGTTATGTCTCTGAGAGTTTTAAAGAGTTTTCTTGTTCCTAAATGCGTATGGGAACAAGATAAATGATTTTAAAGTAGCCGAAAAATTCAAGGTAAAAAACCTTGGGCCTTTCGCCTTGAACCTTTCACCTGCTTTTTAACGATCAACCCCAGCTTCATCAAACGTAGCCATCTCGTTCAAAAACACGACTGCCGATTGCAGCAGCGGGTAGGCAATGGCAATACCGGAACCTTCGCCGAGGCGCAGTTCCAGGTTCAGCAACGGTTTTGCATTGAACTGATGCAATAACGCCTGATGGCCCTGTTCGCTGGAAACATGGCTGAACACGCAATAATCCAGCACATGGGGATATAGTTTATGGGCAACCAACAGCGCGGTACTGGTAATAAAGCCATCGACTAAAATAAGCATGCCCAATTCGGCAGCCTTCAGATAAGCGCCGACCATCATCGCAATTTCAAAACCGCCGAATGTGGCAAGCACGGACAAGGGTTCGGTTATATCTTTATGTTTAGTTGACGCTCGCTGCAATAGGATGACTTTGTGCTGCAACTGTCCGTCATTTAAGCCGGTGCCGCGGCCTACGCAACGCACTAACGACAAGCGGGTTAAACGATGCATCAGCATGGCGGCGGACGAGGTGTTGCCGATACCCATTTCGCCGAAGCCGATGCAGTTGCAGCCGGCTTGATGTCGATTCACAACCAGGTCCGAGCCAACTTGCAAGGCTTTGATGCATTCTTCGGAAGTCATCGCAGGATCGGTTAAAAAATTCTTCGTGCTTTTGGCGATTTTTGCATCGATCAGCTTGGGGTGGCTATTCAAGTCGGCGTTGACTCCGGCATCGACAATCAACAAATCTATGCCATGCTGCTTGGCAAAAACGCTGATTGCCGCACCACCGGATAAAAAGTTGGCAACCATTTGCGCGGTCACGGTTTGCGGATAAGCACTGACTCCGGCTTCGACAATGCCGTGGTCGCCGGCAAAAATCAGCATGCACGGTTTATTTAAACTCGGCGTCAAGCTGTTTTGGCATAAGCCGATTTGTAATGCCAGCGATTCCAATTGCCCTAGCGAACCTTGCGGCTTGGTTTTCTGGTCGATTTTGGCTTGTAAGGCGGCGCTTAGTTTTGAGCTGAGCGGAGGGATGACAAAATTTAGCGGCACGGTGTATTCCAAACGTTTTCAAATAATAAATCTTTAAGGTCTTTACGATCCGCCCATTGCTCTTGTTCCAGCATCGGCTTGTCGTAGAATTTATCGACATGTCCGAGACATAAAACCGCGAACGGCTGACTGTCTTCGGGCATGTTTAACAGTGTTTTCAAGGCTTCCGGCTCGAACATCGACACCCAGCCCAGGCCGATGCCTTCCGCTCTTGCCGCCAGCCACATGTTTTGTATCGCGCAGGCTAAGGATGCCAAATCCATTTCCG
>CAZJOY010000115.1:0-12912 GCA_964547705.1 uncultured Methylobacter sp.
AATTAAGCGTGGAGTCGGTATACGGAATGGACATGCGTTTCGATAAAACCACCTGCATGATGTCGCCGTCGGTGATGTATTCTTTGGCTTTTAAAACCGCATCTTCAAAGCCTTGTTGGGTAAAGCCCGAAATGAAGTCGGATTCTTCGACCTGCTTAGGAACATGGTGGTTTTTAGGTTGGGCTTGCAGCTCGCGCAGTTTGACCGCCAAGTCATTGATCCGGGCAACGGCACGGTCATAGGCATCCACTTCCTCGGGATTGGCGTGGGTCAGCAGCAGCATTTTGCCGGACAGGTTATCGAATACCAGCATTTCTTCCGACACCATCAGCAGAATATCGGGATTACCGAGAGGATCGGACTTTTCCGTACCGCGCAGCTTCGGCTCAATGTAACCGATGGTTTCATAGCCGAAATAGCCGACTAGGCCGCCGTTAAAGCGGGGCAGGGTGTCAATGTCGGGAATATTGTAGCGTTCTTTAAACTGTTCTATCCAGATCAGCGGATTGTCGTGTGCCACTGACTCGAGCAGTTCACCGTTTTGTTCCAGGCGGATTTCATTGCCGGTAATTTTAACGATGGTTTTGCAAGGCAGACCGATGATCGAATAGCGACCCCACTGCTCGCCGCCGTGTACCGACTCGAATAAATAGGAGTAAGCGCCGTCGGCCAGTTTCAGGTAAGCGCTTAACGGTGTATCCAGATCGGCCAGTACTTCGCGGCAAATCGGGATGCGGTTGTAGCCCTGCCGGGCATAGTGGTTGAATTGATCTGGGGTCATTTTGTGTTATTCATCTGTATAGAGTTCGGCAAGTGAGGCCGCTTTTAAAATAAAGAGCTATTATCGGGATGTGTATTGCGCTTTCTAAGCGAAATTAAGGCCAATATTGAGGTTTACCTTATCCTTATAAAATTTTAGCTCTGCAACTTTATTTTTATTAATTAACTCTTGCGACGCCAATACAATAACTTTAGTTTTTGTTGTAATGTCAGTGAATTGCATGGTTTCATGTGTGACTCTTCAGTTGGATAAAGCTTTTGTGCTAGTTCCCAAGCTGAAGCTTGAGAACTAGCATATCTCTTAACTTAACGGCAGTGACGCCGGAGCGAGCAATCGATGGAGGTCTTTATCCTGCCTTAGCCAATTCAGCACGCATGTCGTCGATGACTTTTTTATAGTCGGGCTGACTGAAAATCGCCGAACCTGCGACGAAAGTATCTGCTCCAGCTTCTTTAATCGCGCGGATATTATCGGTTTTAACGCCGCCGTCGATTTCCAAACGAATATTCAAGCCGCTGTCGTCGATTCTTTTTCTGACTTCACGCAATTTATCCAGCGCGGAAGGGATGAAAGATTGACCGCCAAAGCCGGGGTTAACCGACATCAACAAAATTATGTCCAGTTTGTCCATCACGTAATCCAGATAATGCAGCGGTGTGCCTGGGTTGAATACCAGTCCTGCTTTGCAACCCGAATCTTTAATCAATTGCAGGGTGCGGTCGATATGCACGGATGCTTCAGGATGGAACGTAATAATATCGGCTCCGGCTTTGGCGAAGTCGGGAATAATGCGGTCCACAGGCTCGATCATTAAATGCACGTCAATTGGTGCGGTAACGCCATGTTTTTTCAACGCTTCGCAAACCAAAGGCCCGATGGTCAGATTGGGTACGAAATGATTGTCCATCACATCAAAATGCACAATATCCGCGCCGGCTTTTAAAACGTTATCGACATCTTCGCCTAATTTTGCGAAATTGGCTGACAGGATGGATGGAGCAATCCAGTTTTCGTTCATTTTCTGATCCTCTTAAATTAAAAAATTATTAATTATATCTTTTTTTTACGCAAACTCTTACGTTTACAATAGCCGCAGTTGAAACCTTACGGAAAAGCTTAATTCATGAAATTGGTAACATTTACTCATAATCACGAAACTCGTGTCGGTTCTGTTGTTGGCGACTTTGTTGTCGATGGCAAAAATAATACTAGAATCCCAGTTACCATGCTCGAATTTCTAAGCGCAGGCGTTGGTGCGCTGGACGCGATGCAGCAGCAGATTGACAGCGGCAATGATCGTATAGCACTGGATCAGGTCAAACTGCATGCGCCGGTGCCAAGGCCCGGAAAATATTTAGGCATCAGCTTGAACTATGCCGACCATATCGAAGAGACCGGTCTTGATAAGCCCGAGTATCCGAGCTTTTTCACTAAACAGGGTACCTGCGTGATCGGGCCTGGCGAAGCGATACACCGGCCTAAAGTTTCCGATAAGCTGGATTATGAAGGGGAACTGGCTTTTGTTATCGGCACGCGCTGCCGTCATGTGCCTGTCGATAAGGCGCATCAAGTCATCGCCGGATTTACTGTGGCTAATGATGTTTCTGTGCGCGACTGGCAGTTTCGCTCACCGACCTTTACGTTGGGAAAATCATTCGATACCCATGGTCCACTTGGGCCTTGGATAGTGACCAGCGATGAAATCAGCGATCCGCATAACCTGAATCTTAAAACCTGGATCGATGATGAGTTGCGGCAAAATTCCAATACCCGGCATATGATCTTTAACTGCTATGAAATGATCGCCTATTTATCGCAGGCAATGACGCTGGAACCAGGCGATGTGATTAGCACCGGCACACCTGGCGGAGTCGGCGTAAAAATGAAACCGCGCGGTTATATGCGGCCAGGGCAAACCGCCCGGATTGAAATTGAGGGCATTGGCACCTTGGTTAATCCGGTTATTGAGGAGCCGGATGATTTACGCTTTATAAAGTAACTATTCAGCCTACGCTGATTATGACTAATAGAATGTGGGTGACGGAGATTTAAACGGACTTTTAAACCATGGGGCCAAGCTGGTCCTGTGCTTTATTAGTCGGGAATTATTCCTTATTTGCTGATGTGTCGGATAACTACTTCATAAATTTTATTCGAAACCTATAATGCGGTAATTGGTATCAATATATGCTTTGAACGGTCATATTTTTGGTTTGTAATTCACCGTAGGGTACGCTGTGCGTACCTTTCGCTTTGATTTTTAAAAATTTCTAAAGGTACGCACAGCGTACCCTACCTAAAAAATATAACCGTTTAAATATATAAAGCTTTTTATACCACTGCTCCTGATAGACAGTGCTCGCATCAGCCTTATCGTTAAGAATTGAATGTAAAAACTGTGATCAAAGATGCTATGTTTTGTATGCGAACCAAGTACATTAAAAATCGATACGTTACGGAGATTACTAGCCGATGAGAAACAGGTTAACAAAAAGCTTTGGTTTTACCCTGATCGAACTCATAGTCACAATATCGATTGCAGCTATTCTTGCCGGCATAGCTATACCCAGTTTTAGCCCAATCATACAGAGCACTCAACTAACAACTTATGCCAACGAATTGGTTACCTCATTAAATCTGGCCCGTAGCGAAGCCGTTAAACGAGGCGTGCAGGTCAGTGTTAGAAGAAAAGGAAGTACCAATCAAAACTGGGATTCCGGTTGGGATATTTTTACCGATTTGAACGGAGATGGGACGCTTGATACTGCGGACACGCTGCTGAAAACCTACCCTGCTTTAACCAACGGCTTTACATTGAGAACCGGAACTGACGGTTACCAAACTTTTGCGGCTTATTTGCCTAGCGGCTTAAGCTTAAACTCTAATGGCGGCACCTTCAGGTTATGCTCTAGTTCTGCCGACAGGTTGAACTCTCGCACAATCGAAATAAATGCGCTGGGGCGGCCAAAAACTTCTGAAGGAACAGCATCATCATGTCCTTAATCCAGTCCAAGAAACTAATCTTTTATTTAGCCGTGATTCCTTATGAATAAAAATGGAGGATTTACGTTAATCGAGGTTTTAATCGCGGCACTTGTTTTAGCTGTCGGCTTACTCGGGCTGGCAGGACTCCAGGCGGTCAGCATCAAAAACAACTTGAGCGCTTATAATCGTAGCCAAGCTACGCAGTTGGCCTACGATATGGCCGACAGGATGCGGGCCAATAAAAACGAGAGTCTGAATCCGACAAGTGGCAATGTCATTGCAACAAGCACATACCTGACTGCTACGATGGCTCCATCGGCTGCCACGGCTCAGGCGAGTTGCGCAACAACGGCGGGCTGTACCGGCGCGCAAATGGCTCAGAATGACCTCTTTCAGTGGAACGCGGCTTTAACCGGCACCCTGCCCAGTGGCACAGGAACGATAACGGTTGTCGCGGCAACCCGGGTTTTTACGATTACCGTTAACTGGGATGACAATCGCGATGGAGCTGTCAACGCTTCCGACCCGAACTTCTCAGTGAGCTTCCAGTTATGAAAAATTCTAAAAGCTCGCAAACAGGTTTTACGTTGGTAGAACTTATGACAGCCATGCTACTGGGCCTGTTTTTAGTCGGCGGCATCATGCAGATATTCATCGGCTCCAGGCAGACTTACAGAATGCAGGAAAACCTGTCCAGGCTCCAGGAAAACGGCCGCTTTGCGATGGATTTTATAACTCGGGATAACCGGATGATGGGATACCAAGGCTGTGCATCGCGATCGATAATTCCTAATGTTATCGCCAATCCGGACCCCGTTCCTGTCACGCTTGCCGGCGGTCTTAGCACGCCGCTTATCGGCATCGATAATATTGCCAATAATTGGATCTCCAGTGCCTGTGGCAGTTCCAACTGTGTCGCCGGCACCGATGCGCTCACTTATCATTTTGGCGTAAGTTGCGCTTACTTAATCGGTAATTTGACTCCGGTAAACGCGAATATTCAAATACCGGCCCCTAACAGCTGCAATATCAGCGCTGGCGATGTGGTAATGGTTTCCGATTGCAGCTCAACGGATATTTTTATCGCAACCAGTGCCTCAGCCGGCAGCGAAAAGCAGACTATCGTGCATGCCAGTAATAATAATACCGATAACAATCTAAGCAAGGCATACGGTTCGAACGCCGAAGTATTGACCTATCGATCCTACAGTTTTTTTATCCGTAACAATGCCGCCGGTGAACCGGCATTATGGCGGCTGGATAACGCCAACCCTGTCAGCACAACCGATCCTATCAATCCTATCGAATTGGTTGAAGGTGTTGAGAATATGCAGATTCTATATGGCGCCGATACGGATGCTACGCCGGACGGCACGCCTAATTATTATGTGCCTGCCGGAACTGCCGGACTCAATATGAACCAAGTGGTCAGTATCCGCATCAGCGTTTTAGTCAGAAGCATGGATAACGGTTTAGCCGCGCAACCGGTAGCCTACACCTACAATGGCGCAACGGTTACGCCGACCGACCGGCGGATCAGGCGGGTCTTTACTTCAACCATTGCCTTGCGTAATCGGCTTCCATGAGGAGAGAGTGTTAATGATTTTTTCATTGAAGTATCAATCCGGCGTGGTGCTGCCCATCAGTATGATTATATTGCTGTTGCTCACCTTAATCAGTATCACCGCCACGCAAGTAGCCGGCCTTGAAGAGAAAATGGCCGGAAACAGCAAGGATTCCAATCTTGCTTTTCAAGCCGCGGAAGCGGCTTTGCGAGCAGGTGAGGCCGCTACGACAGGAACGCCTACTTTATATACAGGTACACAGCCGATCGATTGGACGAATGCAGCGGTGACAACTTATAGCAGTGGAACCCTGACGGGTATTAGCGACGCCCCGCGATACACCATTGAAGATTTAGGTAGCATCGGCAGTACTGGGGATTGCTCCCCTTGTGAAGGCGGAACGCCACCTCCGTCAGGCGGATCCCGGATGTACCGGATCACAGCCCGCGGAACGGGTGGCACCACCAATGCAGTGGTAGTGCTGCAATCGACTTACACACGATGAGAATCCAAACTTTGTCTTTACAATAATGCACCGGTATTCAGGAGATCGGCATGGATATTAATAAAATCGGCAAGGCGACTATTATCCTTTTTTTAGGGATCATTTTAAGCGCTGTGCTGGAGCCGGTGGAGGCGATTACACCGGCACAAACACCTTTGTATTTGGGCGTGACTGCGGCTAAACCGAATATCATGCTGATGGTGGACAATTCGATGTCGATGGATCAGTCTGTGACAGTTGGAGATACCCCTGTAGCGCCGAATGCCGTTACAGGATCTGCTTCCACCAGTTGCAGCAGTTCCTATTATTACTCTTCCGGCTCATCGACCTCGGCAGGTGCAACCAGCGTAATTACCATGCAGGTTTTTTCAGGCAGCGCAAAATTTTGCCCAAGCACTGGAAGCTGTACCAGCAGCAATTCCACCCGTTTTGGTAATTCGACTGGAAAAAAATGTTTTAGCGGTAGTAAATATTACAATATTTCCGGTTTAGGCACTTACACGGGCAGCCAGCTAAACAAGTTCTTTAACACATACAATGGAGCGTTTAATGGCTCATTGGGCAGCATAACAAGCTCTACAACAAGACTTCAAATTGTCAAAGATGCCGCGACCAGTTTCGCCAATGCACTGATACCTGATACTGGCTCATCACCCACGGTCAGGTTAGGGCTTGCCCGATATAATAGTGATACCGGGGGTGAACTTTTAACAGCCATTGGCGATTTGGATGCCGCCAAGGCGGCAACAGTTACCACTAAAATAGCCGGGTTTACCGCCAATGCCAGTACGCCGCTGGCGGAAACTTTGTCCGATATTGGACGCTATTTTGCAACAGGCTATACCGGGAATCTCACACTGCATCCCGCTACCACTCAAGCAACCGCGACGGTGGATGCCGTATTCAACAGTCACAGTATTTTGAATTCAACCGGAACAACACTTGCTAACCCTATTCAGGGGGCCTGCCAAAATAGCTCGGTGATAATTTTGAGTGATGGTTTACCTTCAGCGGACAGGAATATCAGTACTTATTTGCAAGACTATGACGGTGATTGCTCCGGTAGTAATAGCAGCCGATGCACCACGTATGATATGAAAAGAGCTTATGCTTATCCGGGTGGTAACGGAGCGTCTCCCAATCTCAGCGTAAGTAATGCCGGCAGCAGTTCCAGCGATTATCTTGATGATGTTGCCCAAGCCTTGTACGAGATGGACTTGAGGCCGGATTTAACGAAAAGCAATGGAGAAAAAAATAATATTACCACTTATACCGTTGGTTTTGCCGATCCGGCGATTGATCCTTCGGTCGCAGGCGTTAATCCTCTATTAAGCGATACGGCGACTCAAGGCGGCGGTCAGTTCATTTACGCGACGGATACTACCACGCTGGCTGATGCTTTGGATAACATCACCTCAAGCATTATCAGTAAAGTCAGTTCGTCTTCTTCTGTAGTGGCTAATTCTACGAAATTGGATACTAATACCGCTATTTATCAAGGTAAGTTTGATAGCGCCGATTGGACAGGGAGCTTATTAATGTATCCTCTCGGCGCTAGTGAGGATACTAATGGCAACGGTATTTTGGATAGCGGTGAAGATACCAATAATAATACAAAACTTGATGGCGGCGCTATTGGAAACCTGCAATGGAACGCCGCAGAGCATATTCCGGCTTTCGATTCCCGGAATATTTTCACCTACAATCCTGCCGGAACTCCAAAAGGAGTAACTTTTGTATGCGCCAATTTAACCGCTGCCCAAAAAACGGCACTGGGCATATCCGACTGTTCCAGCACGGATCAAGGTGCGTGGCTGTTAAACTATATACGCGGCGATTGGAGTCACGAAGAAAAGAACCCTGCACGTACCGATGCTGACACGATAAGATCGTCGACAGCGGCAGATAGGGTTTTTCGTAATCGCACACATCTTGACAAGACTACACTGGCTATGGTGTCGCCTGATCCTTGGGTATTAGGCGATATTATCAACTCCAATCCTGCATACGTCAGTGCCGAGAATTACGGTTATGACAAATTGCCAGAGGGTTCGTCGAGTTACAAATACTTTCTGACCAATACTGCTTCTTCACGCAAGAAGATGATTTACGTTGGGGCTAATGATGGGATGCTGCATGGTTTTGACGCCAGTCCATCGGGCACCGATGCGGGTAAGGAAATCTTTGCTTATGTGCCTAACGCCGTCTATAGCGGACTTAATGCATTGTCGTCACCCGGCTATGCTCATCAATATCTGGTGGATGGTTCGCCGCGCGTAGCCGACGCGTATTTTGGCAGCGCTTGGCATACGGTGTTGGTCGGTACGACCGGTGCGGGCGGCAAGGCTGTGTTTGGGCTGGATGTGACTAACCCGGGCAGTTTCGGCGGTAGCAACGTGCTATGGGAAATCAGTGACACCGACAGCCCTGCCGCCTCTGATCTAACTTCGGATACAACGGCAACGCGAGGTTTTGCCAGCAATTTGGGCTATACCTTGCCGCAGCCGTCTATTGTAAGGATGCATGATGGTTCATGGGCGGCTATTGTGGCAAATGGTTATGGTAGTGTTAACAATCTAGCGGTGTTATACATTATTAACGTGCAGACAGGCCAGCTCATCGCCGCTATCGATACCGAAGCCGGCAGCTCGACTACTCCGAATGGTTTATCCACGCCTATTGCGGTTGACACGAATGATGATCGAATCGTGGATTCTATTTATGCGGGCGATTTACTCGGCAATCTGTGGAAGTTCGACGTAAGCGCTTCGCATGCGAACCAGTGGAAAGTTGCTTATGGTACAACGGCTGCGCCGGCGCCGTTGTTTGTTGCTTGCTCTAATCAGAGCGCTTGCAATACTACGAGACAGCCGATTACTTCTAAACCGCAAGTCGGTAAAGTAGGAACAGGTCAGTCTGCTGGTGTTATGGTGTATTTTGGTACAGGCAAATATTTTGAGTCAATCGACAATAATGTAACCGGAGCACAAACCCAAACTTTCTATGGTATCTGGGATAATAACGCCGCCATTGCAAGAAGTGATTTACAAGATCAGACCATTACACAAACCGCAATAACGGGTGAATCTAACATACGGGCAACGACCAACAACACAGTGAACTACTCAACCCAAAAAGGTTGGAACATGAATTTGCCTAGTGCGGGTGAACGCAACGTCAGTGCGCCACTGATACGTAACGGGCGCATTATTTTTACTACGCTCATTCCCATTCCTCCAGAGGGAACGGATATTTGTGGAGCAGGGTCTGAGGCAACCAGTTGGCTAATGGAACTGGATGCATTAACCGGTAGCCGCTTGCCCGATACAGCGGGAGGCGCTCCGTGGGATATTACAGGGGATGGGATGATAAATGCCGATGATCTGGTACAAATTTCCGCAGGCACCTATATTGCGCCGTCAGGTATACAGATTGATGGTGGCGCTGGTACGCCGGCGGTAGTTTCAGACGGCAAACGGGAAGACAAAATTTTTAGTATCATTAGGAATGCAAATCTTAAGTCAATAATAGAACAAAATCCCTCCAGTTCAGGGGGCGGCAGACAATCGTGGCGGCAGCTTCAATAAGTTTGTCAATAAAATATATGGCAGCTTTAATTATATCGATCAGCCGATATATTTATTGCTTGTCTCCATGTTTGGCTTTTAGGAGAAATAGGTAATGAGACAGCTACAACAGATGGGCTTTACACTGATAGAACTCATGGTTACTGTCGTAATCGTGGGGATTCTTGCCGGTATCGCTTATCCCAGCTATCAAGATAGCGTGATGACATCGCGCAGAGCGGATGCGAAAGGCGCGTTGTTAGGATTGGCTAATGCGATGGAACGGCGTTTCACAGAAAGGAACAGTTATTTGGGAGCCGGTACGACTGATGGCAATACCGGAAGCCCGACTATTTTCTCGGCCACCAGTCCGATAGATGGGGGAACTGCCTATTACAATCTAAGTATTAATGCGGTAACTGCCAGCACTTATACGCTGCATGCCGCGCCAACCGGCGCCCAGGCTAATGATAGGTGCGGTACGTTATCATTAACGCAAGCCGGCGTTAGAGGTATTTCATCCGCTCTTCCTGTAGCTGAGTGTTGGTGATCTCCTGTGTGTTTAAGATGATAAAAAATCCGGTCACTATCCGGTGAAATAAGACAATTCGCTCTTGGGATGGAAGCTAGGTACTTCTCTTTATAGTAAAAAAACTTAATTTGCCCACACTCTTTTTGATCACCGCTCTGGCCGGTAAAGTAAATATCACTGTTACTTTCAAGCCGCCAAATTCGGATTCGTCCAAGACAAGTTCGGCATCATGTATTGTTGCAATGCGCTGTACAATCGAAAAGCCTAGACCGGTACCTTGGACTTTATTGGCGGTTTCAACACACCGGTGAAACCGTTTTAGCGAGTTTTCATATTGATCGGGCGCTATGCCGGGCCCCGAGTCTTCAACGCACAGTTTCAATTGATGTTCCGTCCCTATCAAGCTGACCCTTACTATGCCTTGAACAGGCGTATATTTGATCGCATTATCAATAATATTCCTGACTAAGATATTGATTAACAGGGTGTTTGCGACGATAGGTACGGCGTTAATTTCATCGTATTCCATGTGAATGCGCTTCTTATGAGCCTCGGGATCCAATTCGGCAATAATGCGCATGACTTCACGACTAAGCACTGTTGTTTCTTTTGCTAAATACTCAGTGCCGGATTCAATGCGCGAGAAGGTCAACAATTGCTGCACCATATAGGTCATGCGGTTGACGGCTTGTTCAATTCGCTTAAGCGCTTGGTGCCGAACCGTTTCGTCACGGGTGCGCATGGCAACCTGAGCTTGGGTGAGCAAGCCTGCCAATGGCGTTCTTAATTCGTGCGAGGCATCGGCGGTAAACCGGCGCTCATGCTCAAAAGCCTGTTCAAGCTGGGCAAACAGGTTATTGATCTCATTGACGACCGGGATTATCTCCTTGGGGAGCTTTTTACTGGACAGCGGCTTAAGAAAGCTGGCTTCCCGTCTGGATAAGGCTATTTCCAAGCGATTAAGCGGCTTTAAGGCATGGCCGACAATGATCCAGATAACAATACCTAAAATCGGCAACCCGACCAAAAACTGCATGACCAATTGAGCCGATATTTCATCGGTTAATTCGGCACGAATCTCTTCCTTTTGGCCGACATGAATAACATACTCGCCATTGGAGCTGGAGATACTGAACACGTGCCACACATGCCCATCGATCTTGGTTTCGCTAAAGCCATTAGCGGCCGAGGAAAAGGCAAATGTTGGCGCGCTCTCGGAACGTAGCAGCAAACCGTCATTTTTGGACCACAATTGAAAGGCGACTTTTCTTTCGTATTTATGACCTAAAGCGTTGGCTTCCAAAAGGCCGTCAAATACATCCCATAATTGATCATCGATATGTTTTTTGCTGAATCCGTGTACCGCAAATTCAGGTGAATTTTCCGAACGTAGCAGAAGACTGTCCCCTTTTGCCCAGAGTTGGAAAGCGCTCTTGTTTTTGCGCCCGGTATAAGGATGTAAGTGTTCATCCGTCTGTGTTTGCGCCCAATGCTTGGATAGCGAACCTTCCCGTACCAGACTTTCAACAAACACATGCAGCACTTTTGCCGATTGCGCCAATTCCGCATCGAACAGACTGGCAACTTCGTCACGGGTGACTTTATAACTCATATAAGCCGTTACTCCCCAAATCAGCATGGATGCGGAAAGCAGGCTAAACAATAATAATTGGCGTAGCGAATAGTTCATGGATATTTGGGAAGTCAGAAAGATAGCACAGGGATGACACGGATTTGGCTGATAAGCACGGATAAATAAGACAATTAAAAGGCATAAAGAGCTTACCTTGGTTTGAAAATCCGTCCAATCAGTGTCGCTAAGAGGCGCCTACTGTTGGTATTCGTGTTCCATTATAAAATGTAGCTGCTAATCTTCATCGATAATATACCCGACACCCCTGACTGTGCGGATAATGGATGGATCGAGTTTTTTTCTCAAATGATGAATATGAACTTCAACGGTGTTGCTCTCTACATCGGAATCCCAGGAGTACATACTTTCTTCGAGTCGGGCTCGGGAAATAACCCGGCCGATATTGCCCATTAAAAAGCTCAATATTTCAAATTCTTTTTGCGACAAATCGACTTTTTCATCGTTCCATGAAACTTGACGCGAGGCCGGATCCAAAACAATACCTTTATATTCAATATTGGGAACACTACGTCCTTCGTTTCTTCTCGCCAAAGCCCTTAATCGGGCACACACTTCGTCCAGCTCAAACGGTTTGATCACAAAATCATCGGCGCCGCTATCCAGACCCATTACGCGATCGGGAACGGTATCCTTGGCAGTCAAGACCATGACCGGTGTTTCATCTTTACGCGCTCTTAGCGCTTTCAAAATATCCAAGCCTTCCATGTCCGGTAAGTTTAAATCCAGCACGATCAGCTCATAGCTATTGATTTTTAGAGCTTCGTCGGCAAGCTTACCGTTGGTTAGCCAGTCAACCGCATAACCTTCCATTTTTAAGCCTTCGACCAGACCATCGCCCAGTATTTCGTCGTCTTCAACTAGTAATAGTCGCATATGCTCTCGCTTTAAATTAGATAGTTATCAACAAAAAGTATAAGCGTAACCAAGCAAAATTAAGTGCTACTTAAGTTCCAGGTAGACTAGAAAGCCGACATGGAGTCTTATTAATCGGAAGCTCACATGTTAAACTGCGAACTACTTTAACAACGTAGCAAAAATCTCTTGCCTCCGCTTAGTCTCTATATTCATATTCCTTGGTGTATTAAAAAATGCCCTTATTGCGATTTTAATTCACATGAGGCTAAATCCGATATGCCTGAATCGGCCTATATAGCTGCATTGTTGGATGATTTAGCCCGCGATATACAGCGCTATAATATCACCAAGCCGATAAGCAGCATTTTTATCGGCGGCGGTACCCCCAGTTTATTTTCGCCGGAAGCCATTAATCGGCTATTACGCGGCATCGAGCAACAGCTACGGCTTGAAGCGGGGGGAGAAATTA
>CAZJOY010000116.1:0-7436 GCA_964547705.1 uncultured Methylobacter sp.
AGCGTTGGCGGGGTATTGCAACCCGTTATGCCAAAAATACCGCTTCATTCTTGGCTGCTGTACAAATCCGCTGTATCGCTCTTTGGGCTGCTATCTTATAACGACACTATCTAGAGCAAGAATGTTCATATTGAAAGATATGCGTTGACAACCTTGCTACGGGAAGCCCATACTTCCCCCAGCTTAAAAATAAGATTTACCTTCTGCTTACCATTTCGAATTGTCTTCCGTAGTTCTTCGTCCTGTTTTTCATTTTGTAATTTCCAAATTTACCAGCTAGACCCGCCTTTTTAAGGCTTTTATATTCGAATATTTACAGGACTCATTATGTCTACAATTACTACTGGCATCGTTAAATGGTTTAATTCTGAGAAAGGTTTTGGCTTTATCGAGCAGCAATCAGGCCCCGATGTGTTTGTTCACTTTCAACAAATCCAAAACTCTGGTGGCTACAAATCATTGGATGAAGGCCAAAAAGTACAGTTCAGCGTAACGCAAGGCCAAAAAGGTCCGCAAGCTGAAAATGTAACCGTTATCCACTAAGTTTTAGTTACAGACTGCGGTCAATTTTGCGCCGCAGTCCGTATCCAATAATCCAATAAAAGCCTGCAATAAATTAAAGTCGGCTGTCTCTAAACGTTATTAGTTATGCTTCTAAATTAAGCTTTTCAATAGTTTGATTTCATGCCGCTTTATGTTGACGCGGCTATACAAATTTCCAAACAGCCTAATCACGATAAAAATCATAGTTCAATGATTTTGATAGCAGGAACCCGACTTGGGATTTTTGAGGCCAAACTATCAATCGTCGCATTCATGAAATTGACCAGACCCATTTGCGGACTGTCCTTGATTACCCTGCTAACAAACCGGTCTTGAAGTTTCGCACTTATTTTGCCGTCCATGTGCTTGTCTTTAACCAACGATTGCTATTCAGCATCCAGGAGCACCGCCTGTTTTTCCAGCCAACAGGCCGCCCCATTTTTTGCAGTCATTCTCCGACCGGTCAAACTTTCAACTTCCGATTCAAACCGCTCATTGCCGAGCACCATACCTCTGTTTGCCGCAAACCGAATAGTTTCCAATAATTTCCCTTCGACATGATATTTGAATAATTCACGATAATTTGACTGCCTCTCTATTGGCTCGCTACCTAACGCAAGATACAACGGATGAGGCGTGCACAGCTCCGATGTTTTTCCCAATGCATTTATCGGGTAGCTCGACCAAACATAATCTGACGGTTACTCTACCATCCCTGCTCTAACCGGATTCAACTCGATATAACGATAAAGTTGCAAAAGGTAATGTTCTTCCTGCACGAGACATCATTTAAATCGGCCTTCCCAAAGCGTCCCAGTCCGCTTGTAGCTGAAATTGAAATATCGCACATAGTGCCTGCCCAGTGATTGCATCATGTGACTGACAGTCATTATCGGCTCTCGGTGTACACAGCAGATGCACATGGTTGGTCATCAATACCCACGCATGAATATCTACCTGATACTTCTTGGAACAGTCTTTCAACCAGCCGGCATAAGCGGCAAAATCTTGCTCGTTGGCAAAACACACCTGTCGGTTGTTTCCACGTTGGATCACATGCTGGGGAATCCCTACTGGACCCACCCGAGATAATCTTTCCGTTTATTTTGCCTGAAATTAATAGATAAACAGTGTAAATTTACTCTGACCCCAGTTATTTTTTGTCTGTAAAAACAGCCATGTTTATGATGCAGTATATGAAGCTCTTCATGTAGATGACCGCAAGCCTTCAATTCACTAAAACAGGAGCAAAAAAGCTTAGATAGGGGGCTCATCGCAGACCATTTCTGAATACTGAAAAAACAGAGCAATTCTCTAACGCATCCCAACGAGCCATCCATTTCAAATATCAAGATTTCCAGAACCGTTGAATATCGATGCCCTACCCGGCTGCTTCTGCCCGTCAATCAGGTAATCGATGACGGCCGTCGGTGAAGATGACTTTCCGGAGATTACCCAGCACGTCGTAATCGTAACGGGTGGTCGAACTGCCGCTCGTTTTACTTTGCAATTCGCCGTTGGCGGTGTAGCTGTAGGTGTTGCTTCCGTAGCTAATCAGCCGGTCCTGGTCGTCATAAGCCGGCGGTGCGGTCAGTCCCGGTCCGCTCAGGCGGTTGCCGTTGGCGTAAGTTGCAATGACGCTGCCATCCTGTTTGACTTCAGACAACCGTCCGGCTACATAGAGTATTCTTTTTCAAGAAGTTCAAATGTCGCTTCGCTTACCTTATAAGTCGCCCCTCCTCCTTTTATCGGCGAATCCTTAAAGTTTTTTGGATGAAAATTAATTAAGAAGTTTCCATCAGGTTCAATGTTAATAAAGATTAAATAGTTCTTTATGTCTAAAAGAAACAAGCCAAGCTCAGACTTTCTGTTTCGCACATTCCGACGTATTACCTGCTGAAAATCCTTAGCTGCCACAGAAACGGCCTTAAAATAATCTCCGGGCAACACAACTTCGTCCTCCGGGCAATATAGACTTTCACACTTGCCACGGGAATAACCTATCTCATGAATCGTCCCGATGGCGAATGCCAGTATTAGGCTAATGGCATAAGACTTCTTGCTTCTCTTGGCAATACTTACATGACGCATATTATTTAACCGATCCAGTGTAGCCCATGCTGGGACTATATTTTGAAGGTACGTCCCAATAAGGTGGTGGGACATAGATATCTACACCGCTATTTGGCTTTATCAAATATCCAGGGATATAGTTGAAAAAGTTGCTTCGCTTATCATCCTTGGAAAAGATATTGTATTTATATCCTTTTTTGGCCCAGTGCGTAGGTCGGTTTCGCTTTAGCAAACCGCCAATCAACACACAATATCCAATGTAATTGAACATAAAAAATCCCAGCTTGGAAAAGACCGAGCGGGGATCAGGTTCAAGGCTCCGTTCATGGCGGATTGCTAGCGCGAATCCGCCTTACAGCGTTATTTCCCACCAAAAAGAATTTCGATCACTAGTTTTGGCTTAGTTCGATATCCGCTAACCATAAACTCACAGTAGTCACCCACTGTTCTAATTACCAAATCTCCGTTATTTAATTTCTTAAGAGTCTGACGATTAGCTACGTCTCGAATATCATAGAGTATTTCATCCAGTTCATTATCTTTATAAGTCAAAACATCTTTCCAAGTTGAAACAAAACTTGCTTTAAGATCATCACCGAACACAGCATCTAGAGAAAGAGCATCCGGACTAACATTGAACACACGGGCAATTCTTGCCTTCGCTGCCAACCTTAATTCATCATCTGAATAGTCCATGGCATCTATTACTATTTACTACATTCGCAATCATCGGAGGAAGTAGCATCCCATGCTGCTTCTCCAATGACCCACCAATCGTAAAAACCTTCTGCAACCAATGCGCCGGTAGCAAGTCTGCTAAGACCCTTTACCGCTGTCTTACGACCAAATTCACGTAATGCTCGGGTTCTTAGGCACCATCCTATAAGTCAATGCACCTTATCGCGTTTATGTTTGCGCATTGTACAAATCATGCAGCATTAGTCCATCAGGGGGATTCAGTATCTGTGACTCGCCTTTTGAATATAACAGTTCTAACGTTCCCTTTTCAGGGCTATCATCAATAGCACGGACACCATCAATAACACATAGAAATCCAAATAAGGCATTATCGACGGAGTCTGATACGATTGCCCTGACAATTTGCTTCTGTTCATCAGAAAGTGTTTTGTACCACTCGGAACGTGTTTTCAATTGTTGTGATGCTTTTCTCCCAGGAGGGTTTTCAGTAACAGAAATAACATCGTTTATAGCGCTATCTCGAACTACATCTTTTATGATTTTCACAAACTCCTGACTATTCATAAATCATCTCACTTTGTAAAAGCATTTGGATATGCTTGTTTATTAAGTTGAATCAGTTCTTGTAAAGAACTATTTGGAGTATTCGTATAGTTACGCAAATCCAAAATATCTTTAGCCAGAAGATCACGGGCAGTGCCGTTGTAGTCGCCACTTATAGTCGGTATTAATCTGTGCTCTGCTTGAGGAATTGCAATAGATGGCGCAGTAAGTCTGTTATATCCCGGAATAGCCTGAGTTGCCGGGCAGCTTTGAGCCACATGATGAATATCAAGTCCATCGCCAACAAGTGATTTAGATTTAAGGTTATTAAACAACCCTACTTCATACTTTGCAACAGAACTAGCAGCAGATACCTCAGCGTTGACAGGTGAAGGTAATCCGCCTGCTACTTCAGCAGCGACAATTCCTACTGTATTAATAGCAACTGCATTTTCCAAAACCCAGCCTACCGCAGCTATCACCAATGGCGGGACAAGTCCTTTGGGATCGGTGAGATTAACCGGATTATTATAAACATAGGCATAAGTATTAATGCCCCCAGCCAACCCAATCGGGTCTTTAGCCATCCACCTTCCGGTTTCCGCATCATAATCTCTGGCTCCGAATCTGACCAGTCCGGTATCGCGGTCATACAGCCCACCGGCAAAGCCGAACGGTTGGAAGCCGGGGTTGGTGTCCTGGATAACCTTACCCCAGACGTCGTAATCCAGCTGCTGGATGACGGTGTTGGTCGCAATATCGACGACCAGCCGGGGAGAGCCGAGATGATCCTTGATAATGCGGTAAGTCGCGCCGCCTTTGATCATGAAGTCCGGCACGTTGGCACCGGTGGCGTAGACGAAACGGCTGACGATTTGGTTGCTGCCGTCCAGTTCGGCAATCGGCTTGAGTTGATCCTGGTACAGGAAGCCCTGTTCCAGCACGTTGTTGCGCTTTTTGCCGATGCGCCGGTTTTGGCCGTCGATAACATAGTCGATGGCGCTGCCGTTGGGCAAATTGACATGTCTCAGGTTGCCCAGCACGTCGTAGCTGTAGCTTGTCACCGCAGTACCGACGGTTTTGGTTTTCAGTTCGCCATTGGCGGTGTAGTCATAGGTCGCGTTGTTGTAGTCGAGCAGCCGGTCTTGGGCGTCGTAGTGGGCAATCGGTACGCCATTCAGGTCGGTCCGGTTGCCGTTGCTGTCGTAGCCGTAACTGGACTGCACGATACCGTTTTGTTTCACTTCGACCAATCGTTCGGCAACGTCGTAGGCGTAGTCGAAAGTATTGCTGCTGCCGCCGGTAACTTCGCCGAAACCGTTGTAGCTGTAGCTATCGGTCAAGCCGCCGAGCGCGGTGCCGGTCAGCAGGCCGTTCTGGGCGCTACGACTCAAGGTCAGGCTGCCCGCTTGGGTCAGCAGTTGGTCGTTGTCATACTGGAAGGCAACCGGGTCCAGGCCGTTGACTTTCAGCTCGGTCAGATTGAAATCGCTATTGTAATTGCGGTTGACGCTGCCGGTCACCGTACCGGACCAACGGGTGTCTTTGAGCAGGAAGCCGTCGTAGCTATAGCCTAATTGTCCGCCATCCGGGGCAGTGAGACCGGTTGATAGCCCAGGTCCAACACCTGACCGTCAGGCCGGGTGATACGGGTCAGCTGCTTGTCTTTGTTGTACTGGTACAGCGTCCGCGCGTTGCCCTGGCCGACTGTCGGCGGCGTGTAGTCTTCGGTCAGGTCGACC
Organism: uncultured Methylobacter sp.; assembly: GCA_964547705.1. GTDB lineage: Bacteria > Pseudomonadota > Gammaproteobacteria > Methylococcales > Methylomonadaceae > Methylobacter_A. Next base: position 5,601 of record CAZJOY010000116.1, read on the forward strand.
GGGGTGTAGGCGAACAGATGCGGCGGACGGCCCGGCGGCGTGATGGTAGTTAAATTGCCGTTGGCGTCGTAGCTGTAAGCCAACACCCGGCCGTCGGGCAAGGTCTTCCGGGTTACGCGGCCGGTGAGATCATAGTCAAAGGAAACAGTCCGGTTCAACGCATCGGTTAGTGTATCGATAGTACCTTGGGCGTTGTAACTGATCAGCGTCGCTCGTAGCGCATCCGTTGGCCCTTGTTCGATGCGGTTGAGACGGCCGCGCGCGTCGTAGCCATACGCAACCGGGTGCAGACCAGACACAGCGGTTTGCAATGGACTATTTTTGCTGTTGACTTGTGTGGTCGTGATGCGTCCGGCAGCGCTGGTGTCGGTGTAGGTCAGGCTGGCTTTGTCGAACACACTTTTATAAAGATTACCGTTGACGGTGGCGGTCTCTGTCAGCGTGGTCAAACTCAAAAAGTCGTTGACATTACTCAACGGTGCTGTGCGTGTCGTGGTTGTAGTCGACGTTAAACCGCTTGGCAGTTTGACGCTGGCAGTGCTCAGCAGCGGCGCTTGCATGCCGAAGCGCGGGTCGGGACCGTTAATCATCGAGATAAACGTCCCGTCAGCGCTGGCAGTTGTTTCCTCGCCGTTGGTTTTGAACAGTTTGGTTTGTACGGTACCGTCCGGACGGGTATTGACTTGGCGGCGATCACCGGTCGAGAGCGGCTCTACCGTGAAGGTCGAGGTGCGTCCCTCGGCAGTGCTCATCGTGTTCGTGTAGCTGCTAGGGGTCTCGGTGTGGGCGATATTCCAACCGCCCAAGCCGGCGTTGGTATCTTTCAGTAGGCGCCCTAGGCTATCGTATTCAAAGCTATTGATGTTGCCTTTGGGATCGATGAATTGAGTTAGCAGGCCGCTGTCAGTGTAAGTCATGCGATGCACTTCACCGGCCGGATTAGTGACCGAGGCTAGGTAACCGTTGGATTCCTGAGTCAGGGTTGTGCGCTGGCCGTCGGGGGCAATTATGGCGGTGGCGGTGCCTGCTGCGTTACGCTCGATACGGGTGATGTCGCCATCGGTATCAATAACTTGGATTAATAGTACATGCGTAGGGCGGTTTCACTTTAGCAAACCGCTCTGCGCATAATATCCGATACAATCGAACATAAAAAATCCCAGCTTGGAAAATCCGAGCGAGGATCAACTTTGATCATCCCGATCATGGCGGATTGCTGGCGCGAATCCGCCCTACGGCTCTACCCGGTTAACCGGCAGCTTCAAGAAAAACCTGACAAGCAGCCAGCATTTCATCTTGCGCTACGTCAAAGCTGAAATCCCGCTGCATCTGGTCTTTCGGCCAATCGTCCAGCGCGGCGTCGACAAACGCTTGCGGAGACCATGGTTGTTTTTTCAATATTTTTAAGTCGCTACGCAACACGCCTTCTTCCTCGGCATCGAGCCCTTCGGGAAAGAAAAACGCCAGTATTTCATCATCATTTCGCAACCAGCCTCTCAACTTTAACCAGCAGTCGCGCTGTTGCCGTTCCAATGGCATGCCGCGCCGATCGAACAAACCTAATGCAGGAGGCAAAGGCTCAGCAGGGCGTAGGCCGCGCCGAATCATCAGTTCCGGCTGCTCGGCTTGTTCGCTAAACCAATCATACGCGGCGCAACGGTAACCGAAAGCTTCCAGGGCATGGATAAAATCCTCCAGCGGCGGTTGCCCTACCTCCGACTCCAGCCGCTTTGCGCAATCTTGCAATCTGCGCCTTAATTCATCGTTGATATACGGCGACAGCGACAGCGACAGCGACAGCGACAGCGACAGCGACAGCGACAGCGACAGCGACAG
>CAZJOY010000116.1:7536-12848 GCA_964547705.1 uncultured Methylobacter sp.
CGACCGCGACCGCGACAGCGACAATGATAATAAACGCGGCAATAAACAAAATTCGGCCACAATCAAAACCTGATAAAGACCCTGTGCAAGTCTAGTCCGGCTAGGTAGTGCTTCCGTAGGATAAAGCGACAGCAAGACCGTTGGCTGGCTGACAAAATCAAAATAAATATCATCGAACATTTCGCCTTGCAACAGCCAGGCATCTACCGGCATTTGTTCTAAAATACGCCACCACAGCGCCCCCCGATCCGGCAGTAAAGCATCCAGCATTAACCCGGCAGCCGTGGCTACCGGCAATTCCGGGAATTCTTGTGATTGCTCGCGCCGCCATAACAGCTCATCATGATTCAACGCTTCAGCCGAAATTGATTCCAACTTCGGGGCGATGACAGTATTAATCGAAGACGTCTCAACTCCCCAACCGCTGAAAAACAATACGCCCAACAGACTGTAAAGACGGGCGCTATCGGCGTTGTCTTCCTCATTCCAATCCGGGTTAAACCAACGGTCACTCATCGCTTTGAGCTGCTCCAACTCGGGGAAAGGCTGATCATTTGCCTGCTGTTGCGACAATTGCCACTGATCTTGCAAAAACTGCCACTGTTCTACGGCTGCCGTATCAAAACTTGACGCCAAAGGTCGCAACAAACCTATCAACAAATCCGATCCCGGCTTTTCCAATTCAGGACAGTCGGCCAAATAGCGGGACAATTCCACATCGGGATGCAACAGGCAACAGGCCAGCATTACAGGCAACCATGCTTGCTGCTGAGATTGGGTCAAGCCCAGTTCTTTACCGGCCAGTCCTCGTACCAGCAGCGTAGCTTCGACATATTGTTGAGGCCTTAACAGGCTCAACAGTTCCAAATGCCCGTCTTCGGAGCGATTTTTATGGATGGACAGCAACAGCAAACCGACTTCGTCCCAACCGGGACGGTTAAGGCGTTCGACTAGGTCTTGGCGAAATACTTGTTCGAACTTGCGTCCGCTCAATCGGCGCTGGATGTCTTCGGCGCATAAATATTCCTGGAAACTTAAATGGGCAAAGCAAACCTCACCTTCCCTGGGCGAAATCAACAAACCGGCCGGATGCAGATAATAATCCAACAGTTCGCCGGCCTCTTCCGGTGCCATGCCTCCGGTGCCAGCGCGCTCATGCAGATAAGCTTCGATAAACCCCAAGAGTCCGGAATAAGTCCAAATTATGCGGCGCTGATCGGGATTGTCGCGTTTGCTCTGCCGATCGGAACCGCGCGACTGGCTTTCGAACGCGATACGCCCCAACACTCGGCGCTTTTCCTGTGCCGCCCAGGTTTTCAATTCATTGCCTTTGGTGCCGTATTTAAGTTGCCGATGACGTTCCTGGCGATTCAGGTATAAATCGACGATGGCTTCATACAAATCGGCGCGGCCATGCGGCATTTCATTGCGCGTGCAATGCACCAGCGCCATTAAAGTAAGAAAAATAGGCCGTCGCGCCAGCGTGAGCAAATAAGGGCGGTTGTTATCCTGCAAGGCTTCCATGAAATGGTCTGTGCCGTCCTTGCGTTTAATCTCCCACTCGGGACGTAATCGATACCAACGATCTATGAAAGCCTGAATTTGCGGCCATGCAAGCGGAAGTAAATGCTGTACATGAAAGCTAATGGAGTTGATTTCCAGGCGAAAGTGTTGATCTGCCAATTTCTCGTCATTTGTAATTTGCGTGGCATTGGTGTCCTCTATGTACATCAGATCAGGCTGTTGCAAATCAATAAACCCATTGGGTCTTCCTGTAACCAAAACCCGAAAACCTCTGTTATGAGCCTTTCCAGCAATATTAAGGATAGTTTGCCGAACATTCGGCCCACCAGTCTCGTCGATGCCATCGAACAATAACAGCAATGGAAAATTGTCCCCGTTCTGATTAAAACTGTAACGTAGCCGTGTGATGTCCAGCATGTCGCCTTGTCGGCTTTTTTGCTCCAAGTTTTGCCACCAAGCTTCCATTAGCTCGTCTAAAGACCGAATACGGTCTATGCCGGAAATTTCGCGTAGGATCAGCGGTATTGGCGCAATGCCGCGCTGCCCCTCTAACTGTGAGCGTAAACGGCTGGGAAAGTTTCCGCATAATTCGCCGATCAACGCCTTGGTCAACGTCGTTTTACCGCTGCCCGGCAAACCCGACAGGCAAACAAAAGGCTGTTTGGCAACCAAATCGAAAGCCTCCACTCCGGGTAGATTATCCGGCGTTTCTTTATCGGCTATTTCGTTCGGGCTCGCCATGTCGGTTTCGCCCAAATCATCTATGCTTACGCGCATCGGCACGAATATTTGCCGCAGGTTGACCGGTTCCGGTTCGTCGCTCATTTCTGCCAGTTCGGCGCTGCCGTAATATTTGTTCAGCCAGCGGAAATAATCGGCCCTGGCTCGCATACGGGCGTTTTGTTCGGCGGTGCTATTTAAATCGGTCATCGCTTATTGCTCATCGGTAGTAATTTGCAAATACATCATCGGCAGTTCGTCATTTGCCGCTAATCCACCGGTATTAACCCAATTAACAAAATATTGGTCGGAGCGTTTGCGGTCCAAGCGTTCCAAAGCATGATCCACCGCTTTATCCAAAGACAGGTTACGGTGCAATTTCATGTCGTCAGCATCGTGCTTGAGCACGTGCGTAAAAGATCGAGAGAAAATTTCTTGAGTCATGCGCAGATCATCCTTGGTCATATAGCCTTGCAACCCATTTAGCGGTTCGGAACTGTTACCGACTAACACCCGATGCAACAATTGCAACAAGACTGGTTCGCGTTCCAACAGCCTCCACACTGGGCGGTGATTGGTGCGCAGGTATTGGAACATCACCAATCGGCGGCAATTGGCTTCGCTTTCCATATCCTTGCAACGCAACACCTGCCAATTGGCGCACAGACTGTTGAGGAAGTTTTTCACTTTCCGGGGATTGGGCTCCAATAAGGCTTCAATGTCTTCAACCAAATTGGCTATCGCACCAACAGGAAAGCTGTGGGCTTTCAATTGATCTTCAATTAACTTTTGCAGATCGGCCTTTACCGGCTGAGGTACCGGCACGGTGGCCTGGAACAATTTTTCAAGGTATTCGCGGTTACTGTCTTCGCTACGGCCTTGCCAATGGCGCTTTAAAGCTTCACCTATCGCACAATCGTCCACACCCAAAATAAAAACGCAGCGTTGCGTACCCAGATACAGTTTAATCGCTTCCAATAACGCAACCGCGTTTTTTTCTTCGCAACGGTCCAGGTCGTCGATGAAAACTATCAGGCGGGCTTGCTTGGATATATCGCTGGGTTCCGGTTTGCTCGGGATTTCATTTTGTTTCGATACAGCGTCCAGATCTAGCAATAAGTTTTCTACCGCGTCTTCGAACAATAAATGAAAGCGCTGGCCGTCGCTGGGTTGGGTTAAGTTTTCCGAATTGTTTTCATGCCAAGCTTTGCGAACGTTTTCGGTGACGCCAACGGCCATTTTTACCGGCCGTTGGACGGTAAACGAAATAGCGGCATCAATGGCATGCTCTATCAAGGTCAAGGCAGCCAACCCGCTTTGCCGATTTAGATTCTTGCCCGCCTCGATGATTTTACGTTTAACACCGTATTGAGCGCGAATTTCCTGTAACAGAGGTATTAAGGGATTGGCGGCGTCTTGATGTTGCCACGGGGAATACCAAATGCACAGACTTTGTTTGGCGGCATCATGCAAATCATCATTCCAGTTTAATGCCTTAATCCGGCTACCGTGGCTATGGAGCAGTTTTTCCAAACTATCTGAATCATTGGCTTCCACTTCTGCCTTATCGACGCCCAATTGCAAACTCTGGCTAAGCGGTTTTCCGCCTAACGTGGCAAATGCACTACGCATCACACTGGTTTTTCCGCATCCCCATTTTCCGGTAACCCCTATCGTGAACGGAGGACTCACCTCCAATGCCATGCGCGCCACGGAATCGCCGGCACGGCCTAGCCCCAGGCCATCTTGATGTACCCATTGATCGTTAATGTAACTGGCTTTCACGAACGCTCCTTTTTATTTTTACGTGACTTATACCTAAATTTAACCACAACTAAGCAAAAGCTGGTTACTTTCATCGTTAGTGTTTCACGATTGAGATGCAGCACGCCGTGTTAATCTGAGCCAATGAAACACGATTTACTAAAGTTAGGCCGATCAAGCATTGATATAGCACTTGCTCAATCTTACTGTTTCTACAATGAACATACCGGTCTAATGCAGCGACAAAATTTATTTTTACCCCGCCAAATTTGCGATAATGCCCAACCATTTTATTTACAAGGGTTCCGTCGCACATGTGGTTTAAAAATCTAAGCATTTTTCGTCTTACTGAAGAGTTCACTTTGGCTCCGGCAGAGCTGGAACTAAAACTTGCACAAATGGCTTTTCGTCCCTGCGGCAGTCATGAGGAATTTACTTTTGGCTGGACGTCGCCGCTGGGCAAATCGTCCGAGCAATTGGTGCATAGCGCGAACGGCTTTTTGATGGTCTGCTTGAAAAAAGAAGAAAGAGTCCTGCCTGCGTCTGTCGTTAATGAAATGTTGCAGGAAAAAATCGCTGAAACCGAGGAACAGCAAGGCCGCAAGTTAGCAAAAAAAGAACGCACCGCGCTGAAAGATGAACTGATCTTTGAGCTATTACCGAGAGCTTTCACGTTCTCAAACAAGACTTACGCTTATATCGATCCTAAAGGCGGTTTTCTGGTTGTCGATGCGGCTTCGGCCAAGAAAGCCGAAGATTTGCTGAGCTGTTTGCGTAAATGCCTGGGCTCGCTGCCGGCTGTTCCGCTCAATACCATTGAGAAACCGGTTAAAGTCATGACCGAGTGGCTGGTTAACAATCAAGCGCCGGACGACATCATTATTGAAGACGAATGCGAATTGCGTTCGCCTGAAGAGGAAGGCGGTATTGTCCGCTGCAAACGCCATGACCTGAGTCTGCCGGAGATTAAAAATCATTTGGATACCGGCAAGGAAGTGATCAAGCTGGCCATCAATTGGGCTGACCGTTTGGCTTTCATTATCGATGAAAATTTGGCCGTTAAGCGTTTGAAGTTTCTCGATTTGATTCAGGATCAGGTGTCCGGCATTGATACCGACTCTGAAGCAGAGCAGTTCGATGTGGATTTTTCGATTATGTCGCTGGAACTGGCAAACTTCCTGCCGCGTTTGCTGGAGTTGTTCGGCGGCGAGAATAAGGCGTAATTGGCTTTAAATATATGACGTTGCTCCGTTTGAAACGTCCCGCCTGTTTTAAACGTTGCACCAGTTAAACCTTCCAGGTTT
>CAZJOY010000117.1:0-12839 GCA_964547705.1 uncultured Methylobacter sp.
AAAAACCGGATTATCGGACACTTCGCTACTGAAGAAATACCGCCACTGTCCACTGCAACCGGCGATGAAATCATATCGCCGCCGCCAGCGGAAAAAACCGTTCCACCGTTGACGGTCAGGGCTCTCAGCGAGCCGGAGCGGGACTGGCTACACAAAATTCATCAAAAGCTGATGGAAATGATCGATCTCTCTCAGATCGGCCGCCTCGATAAAAACCAGGCGCGAAACAAGATTCGGGAATTGGCCGAACGCATCATGGACGAGCTGGCGGTACCGCTGAACGTCTCGGCCCGGCAATTTCTTGCCAAATCGATAGAAGACGAAATTCTCGGGCTTGGCCCGATAGAACCGCTGCTGGTCGAGCCGAACATAGCCGACATCCTGGTCAACGGCAGCGGCAAAATCTACGTGGAACGTTTCGGCAAGCTGGAACTGACGCCGCTACGTTTCCAAAACGATGCGCATTTGCTGAACATCATCGACCGCATTGTTTCTTCTGTCGGCAGGCGCATCGACGAATCTTCGCCGATGGTCGATGCCCGCCTTAAGGATGGCTCGCGCGTCAATGCGATCATTCCGCCGTTGGCGATTGACGGTCCGAGCTTATCGATCCGCCGCTTTACCCTGGATCGCTTGCGCATGGAGGATTTGATCGAATTGAACGCCTGTACCCAGAGCATGGCCGATATGTTGATCGGTATCGTCCAGGCACAGTTGAATATCCTTATTTCCGGCGGTACGGGTTCGGGTAAAACGACCATGCTGAATGTGCTGAGCAGTTATATTCCGGCAAACGAACGCATCATTACCATTGAGGATTCGGCGGAACTGCAATTACAGCAGCCGCATGTGATCAGGCTGGAAACGCGGCCGCCCAATATTGAAGGCAAAGGCGAAGTATCGATGCGCGATCTGGTTCGAAACAGCCTGCGTATGCGCCCGGATCGCATCATCATCGGCGAGGTGCGTAGCGACGAGGCCTTCGACATGCTTCAGGCCATGAATACCGGCCATGACGGCTCACTAGCCACCGTGCATGCCAATACGCCGCGCGATGCGTTGGGCCGTTTGGAAAACATGGTCGCAATGACGGGATTGGACTTGCCTGCCCGGATGGTGCGGACGCAAATCGCCTCGGCCATCAATGTCGTGTTGCAATTATCGCGCCTGGAAGACGGCAAGCGGAAGCTGGTCAGCATCCAGGAAATCCAGGGCATGGAAGGCGATATCATCACGATGTCGGAAATTTTTAAATTCCAGCGCAAAGGTGTCGACGCGCACGGAAATATCTTGGGCTCGTTCAAGGCCACCGGCATCGTGCCGAAATTTCATGAAAGTCTCCAGAAACGCGGCATCGACCTTCCCTTTAATCTGTTTGACCCTGACCACGGCGGATAATATTCATGGATAAAGATACCTTATTGATTTTTTTAGGCTTGGTATTCGGCGCCGCATTCCTGCTGACCCAATCCATTGTCGTGCCGACTTTCGGGACCGGGCGACAAGAGAGCAAGCGCTTGAAGCAGCGGATGGGCATTCTTAGCGATGACCAGCAATCCGAACATCAAATATCGCTGGTCCGGGAGAAATATTTCAAAAAGCTATCGCCATTTGAAAGCTGGCTCGAATCGCTACCGGCCATGAAACGGCTGGAAACTTTCATCGAACGCTCCGGACACGACTTCCCTGCCTACCGGTTGGTTCTGCTCAGCCTTTCGCTTGGTTTGATTGGCGGCTTGGTTGCCTGGATACTGAGTCATGACTGGTTGTTTGTCCCGGCAGGCATGTTGATTCTGGGCGGGCTTCCTTTCATGAAGTTGAAGATCGATCTTGGCAAACGCTTCGCCAAGTTTGAAGAACAATTGCCGGAAGCGCTGGATGTGATCACCCGTGCGTTGCGAGCCGGTTATCCGTTCAATGAAACGCTACAATTGGTCGCCACGGAAATGGATGAACCTATCGCCAAGGAATTTCGCATTGCCTTCGACGAAATCAATTTCGGCGTTGACACGCGCTGGGCACTGCACAGCATGGTGGACCGCGTCCCCAGCATGTCGCTGATGGCTATCGTGACCACGGTTCTGGTGCAAAGAGAGACGGGCGGCAATCTGGCGGAAACGTTCGAAAACATCAGCAAGCTAATCCGCGGACGGTTCCGCTTCCAGCGCCGCGTTTTAACGCTGACCGCCGAGGCGCGGATGTCGGCTTGGGTTCTTGCCATGGTTCCGTTTGTTTTGTTTGCCGGCATATCGATCATCAATCCCGACTATATCGCTAACCTGACTGAGGACCCTATGGGGAAGAAAATAATTCTTTGGGGAATTGTGTTGCAGATTGTCGGTAATTTTTGGATACGCAAGCTGATTGCGATGGAGATTTGATTAGCCATGAACCCTACGATAGAAACTCTGTTGAACTTAACCGGCAATGCCGACATCGCCAGAAGCAGCGCTGCCTTGCTGCTGGCAGCCGCGATTTTTTCGCTCGGCATGGCCGGTTTGTTGATCTTGGCCCGGCGCTTGGACCCGGTGAAAAAACGATTGGATACGCTGGTAATCCAGGATACGGCACAAGCATCCACGCTGGAACTCTGGGCAGAAAAACTGGATCGTTTCGCCCATGTTGTTCTTCCGCATAATCAGGAGCTGCAAAGAAGCACGGTCGACCGCCTTATCCGTGCCGGCTATCGTTCCCGTAACAGCTTGGTTATTTATTATTTCATCCGGCTGTCATCGATGATAGTGCTGCCCTTGCTGGTCTTGCTGACGTACCCGTTATTTCCAAAAATCGAACCGGAGAAAATTATTTGGGCTGCCGGCATGTTCGGCATGTTCGGCATGATCGTGCCCAGCTATTACCTGGATAAAAAAATTGCCAAGCAGCAGCGCGCGCTCCGGAATGGCCTGCCCGATGCGATCGACCTGCTCGTAGTCTGTACGGAAGCGGGCTTGGGCCTTAACGCCGCGATACTTCGGGTAGCCCAGGTGATTGCCGATATTCACCCAGTTTTGGCTGAGGAATTACTGCTGGTCACCGCCGAAATGCGGGCGGGCGTGGACCGGACTCAAGCCATGGCGAACCTGGCCCGCAGAACCGGCCTGGAGGACATCAAAGGACTGGTCACGGTTCTGGCCCAGAGCATGCGCTTCGGCACCAGTATTTCGCAAACGCTTCGGGTGTATTCAGAGGAGTTCCGGGATAAACGCATGCAAAAAGCGGATGAAGAAGCCGCCAAACTCGGCACCAAGATGATCTTCCCGCTGATCCTTTGCGTAATGCCCGGTTTCTTCATCATTGCGATGGGGCCGGCCGTTATTAAAGCGATAGCAGTATTTTCGAGCATGGGGCATTAATAGTTTCGGCAGATGCCGATCGGCGATTTACTAAATAGTTACAATCAGAAAGGAAAGTTCTCATGACTAGATCAATTCAATTGATAGATTTCGGCAGTATGTTGGCAAAGGCGACTCACTCTTTGCGTGGTATTTTCTTCTGTTTAGCGTTTATGAATATAAGCGCTCTGTTAACCGGCTGTACATCAACATCAATACCGGTAAAGCCTCGAATAAGCGGGCTATACGACGACAAAGCGGCGCTCGTCCATGAGATACAGGAAATCGCGACCGACTCTCCGTCGGCGATGAATCGCGCCGACCGGTTTTTACAGCAGGGCAACAAGGATGAGGCTCTTTACTATTACGTCAGGGCGCTTGAGTTTGACAGTAAAAACAAGGATGCACTTGACAAAATAGGTGAAATCCATGCCGAAAAAGGTAATTACGAACCGGCGGAAGTCGCCTATCAATTGGCATTAAAACTGGAGCCCAAAAATGCCAATGCACTGGAAGGTTTGGGCCTGATTCAATTGAAGAACGGCAGACAGGCCGAAGCCAAGCAATCATTGGCCGCTGCCGTGAACATCGATGCCAGCCTGTGGCGGGCCTATAACGGACTGGGATTAATTGCCGATAAGGAGGGCGATTATGCGCATGCTTCACAATATTATGAAAATGCATTGAAAGCCAAACCTAATACGCCAATGCTGATGAATAACCTTGGCTATTCCAAGTATCTTTCCGGAGATTTGCAGCAGGCAATACAGTTGTTCGATGCGGCATCGAGACTCGATGACAAATTTGACTCTGCCTGGCTAAACCAAGGCTTGGTACATGCTCGCCTGGGCAACGATACAAAAGCCATTCAAGCTTTTATGCACGTACTGGACGAAGCCGATGCTTATAACAATCTTGGCTATATCTACATGGTGAATAACAAGACGCCTGCGGCTTATGAGTATTTTCAAAAAGCGATTTCACTATCGCCGACTTATCACAGGCTGGCTAACGAGAACTTGAAACGGCTGAATACTACTGAGGGGATGTGATCCTCTTACTAATAGTTTGGATGACATGCCGGATAGTCTTGACTTTTAGCTACGCTACGATGTTCACCCGCTATGGCTATGCGGGTGAACGCCGCACACGACGCCACTCTTGTTACGCTTTTTGTACGCCTGCCCTGCTCCATGTCCCGATAAATTTTCTGCAAGTATTAACGCAGTGGGATATAATGCTCTGATAAACAAACACATTTCTCCGCGCTTACGCGCATTCTATATCTACAACAGGTAAATCCATGTCCAATGATGTTTCTACATTACCCTCTTTCCGTGATTTAGCGCTGATTGAACCGGTGCTAAGAGCGCTGAATGATGTCGGTTATGAAACACCTTCACCTATCCAAGCGCAAACCATTCCGCTCCTACTGAAAGGCAAAGACGTGCTGGGGCAAGCACAAACAGGAACCGGTAAAACCGCCGCTTTCGCATTACCGATTTTGTCGCGCATCGACCTCAAACAAAAAGACCCGCAAGTTTTGGTTCTAGCGCCAACACGCGAACTGGCTATTCAGGTGGCGGAAGCGTTCCAACGTTATGCCGCGCATTTAAAAGGTTTCCATGTTCTGCCTATCTACGGCGGACAAGACTACAGCACTCAGTTACGCCAGCTAAAACGCGGCGCGCATGTAGTGGTCGGCACGCCGGGCCGGGTCATGGATCATATGCGTAAAGGCACGTTAAACCTGGACGGACTTGGCTACCTGGTTCTTGACGAAGCCGATGAAATGCTGCGTATGGGCTTTATTGATGACGTGGAATGGATCCTTGAGCAAATCCCGGAACAACGGCAAATCGCCCTATTTTCCGCAACGATGCCGACGGTGATCCGCAAAATCGCTCAGGAATACCTGCATGAACCCGAGCATGTGACTATCAAAGTCACCACCACATCGGCTGAAAACATCCGCCAACGCTATTGGCTGGTCAGCGGCGTACACAAGCTGGACGCATTAACCCGCATCCTTGAAGTCGAAACCTTCGACGGCATGATTATCTTTGTCAGAACCAAAACAGCAACCGTTGAACTGGCAGAAAAGCTGGAAGCGCGCGGTTACTCCGCCGCCGCAATTAATGGCGATATGTCTCAAGCGTTGCGCGAGCGCTCCATTAACAACCTGAAAAACGGCAAGCTGGACATTTTGATTGCAACCGACGTTGCCGCACGCGGACTGGACGTAGACCGCATCACTCACGTCGTTAACTACGACATTCCTTACGATACCGAATCCTATGTGCATCGTATCGGCAGAACAGGACGCGCAGGGCGCACCGGCGACGCGATTTTGTTTATTGCGCCCAGGGAAAGAAATCTGCTGTCCAATATTGAGAAGGCGACCAAGCAAAAAGTTGAAGAAATGGGCTTACCTTCAACTGAAGTCATTAACAATAAACGTATCTCTCGTTTTAAACAAAATATTACCGATACCCTGGCCGCCGAAGAACTGAGCTTTTTTAATCAACTGGTCGAACAATACCAACATGAGCATAATGTAACCGCGCTGGAAATAGCCGCTGCGCTGGCAAAACTGGTTCAGGGCGATACCCCGCTGTTAATGCAAAACCTGCCTAAAAGAGCTAAAGACAGCCGCGACGATAGACCATCCAAAGATGACAGATCGTCAAGATCCGACCGTTCGCAAAAAGACCGCAAACCGAAACGCGCGTTCGGCAGCGGTGCGGATATTGAAATGGAAATGTACCGTATTGAAGTCGGTCACAATCACGGCGTAAAACCCGGCAATATCGTTGGCGCTATAGCCAATGAGACAGGAATCGATGGCGACCACATTGCCCGCATTAGAATTCAGGACGATTACAGCACCGTCGAGTTACCAGCGGGCATGCCGAAAGAATTGTTCCAGGAATTGAAAAAAGTTCGGGTAGCAGGTCAACAACTGAACATATCCAAAATGGATGAAAGCGCAAAAAAAGCGGCAAGATCAGACGATGGCGGCGCTAAGAAAGCGGACAAAAGCAAAAAAAGGATGGGCTCAACATCCAGACGGGCAAAACCTAAAGCTGAATAATTAAGCGATTAATCCACGAAAAACACAAAAAGCACGAAAAAATATCAAATTGATTTATTTCGTGTTTTTCGTGTCTTTCGTGGACGAACTGCTTTTTCCAGGCTCATGCTCCGCCTTCTACTGGTTCCAAAGACATCCCCCACTAGCTTTTTCAATGGCTTCCAAACGTTGTTGATGCTCGCTTAATTCCTCTTCCGTACAGCGTATGATTTTTAACGCCGGGCGGTCCGTCGACAAATATTTAACCTCGTTACTCGCGGTTAGCTCTTCCGATCTTTTTGGCCCTTCTTCATCCAGCAATGAAGATTGCCCGCCTGTCATCAATAAAAACACATCGGCCAGAATCTCGGCATCCAGCAACGCGCCGTGCAAATCCCGATGGCTGTTATCGATTCCGTAACGTTTGCACAGCGCATCCAAACTATTACGCTGTCCAGGATGTTTTTTCCTGGCGTAGGTCAAGGTATCGAATACTTTACTGTAGTCGGTGACATCGCCCGTTCCATTATCCAGGCGCGAAAACTCATAATTGATAAAGCCGACATCAAACGGCGCATTATGAATAACTAACTCAGCGTCCCGAATAAATGCAATAAAGTCTTTAACGACATCCGCAAAGCACGGTTTATCTTGCAAAAACTCATTGGTAATGCCGTGAACCTCAATAGCGCCGTCATCGATTATCCGTTCGGGATTAATATAGACATGAAAGCGCTTACCCGTTAGCCTGCGATTGACCAGCTCCACGCAACCTATCTCAATAATTCTATGCCCTTCCTGGGGATTTAAACCGGTCGTTTCGGTATCGAGAACTATCAGCCGGTTTGTAAATGTTCGTCTACCCACGTATCACCTTAAAAACGTTTATTAATCATTTTTTAAGTATAAAATTTTTAGGCCGACATTACTCACTAATTTTTCAAAGCCAACCAATCAACGCAGGTCTCTATCCTTTAATATTTTTCTGTTAGAATTTAATTATACCTAAAGGGCATAAGTTTCGTTTGAGCAGGCAGGCTGCTCAACTCAGCTTTAAACAGGCTTGGCGTGGCTGAGCCGCAAACCACACAGAAGATATTTTTATGACCATCAAAAAAAACCAACCCGATAAAAGCAAGCTGGATCAAATCGTAACCGATGCGCGACGCAACCAGGAACTCAGGGAGCAATCCTATCGCGGCCAGGCTCTGAAGCTATATCCTTGGGTATGCGGCCGTTGCGCCCGTGAATTCGATCATAAAAATCTGTCGGAATTGACCGTGCATCATAAGAACCATAACCATGACGATAATCCGTCCGATGGCAGCAACTGGGAATTATTGTGTCTTTATTGCCATGATAATGAGCATTCAAGGTATGAAGAGACTCGCTTTGACGGCTCGACATCGGGCAAATCCACTGCACCGGCTGCTACTCACAACCCATTCGCGGACCTGAAATCGCTACTGAACACTAAGAAGTGATCGCCGTCAGGATTACCTAAGACAGGTTTGCCGTTGATAAAACCCTTGGCGTTGAACTTCAAAGCCATTTTTACAACCGGATTCAATCAGGTAATCCCTGAACTGGGGATAATGCTGTTCAAAATGGATGCCGTATTTAAAAGGCAACGGGATAGGTGATGCAGATCCGTCAAGAAGCAGTTCTACAAACTCATCATTCTCGGAATGAATTGGTTTATTAAATGAGTGAATAACCTGTCCATCAAGAAAAAAACTATCGCCCTTTATAAAACAAAGCTTTATTTTAAGATGGTGATTTTTCTTTAACGCCTGGTTACTACAGATCGCAATACCTTGTTTACTGATGTTAAGGATTTTTACCGGTTGTTCCCGGCTCAAGAAAATGGGCGTCTTTTTAAAAACGGCATTGATATCATTCCTTTCGTAACGTACTTGTTGTCGTACCGTCCTTCCCGTCATAGCGTCTACTCCAGATGCGCTTGATTTATCCCAATTCCTTTGATCATTAAAAGGAATTATCCATTGAGAACAAGTTGATCAGATCCAACTTGCTCTCAATGATAAGCTCAAAGCCAAGCGTCATCTATTCGTAGCACTACCTAATAAAGCCGTTACTGCTTTAAATTTTCGATCAATACATCGGCAAATTCGCTACATTTGACTTCCGTCGCGCCCTCCATCAACCGGGCAAAATCATAGGTCACCCGTTTGCTGGAAATGGCCGCATCCATCGCATGAATAATCGCATCGGCGGCTTCCGTCCAGCCCATATAGCGCAGCATCATTTCTCCGGAAAGGATCAATGATCCGGGATTAACTTTATCCTGATCGGCGTATTTAGGCGCCGTGCCATGTGTAGCCTCAAAAACAGCGGTGCCGGTTTGATAATTGATATTGCCGCCGGGAGCGATGCCGATACCGCCGACTTGTGCGGCCAACGCATCGGATAAATAGTCGCCATTCAAATTCAATGTAGCGATCACGTCAAAGTCTTCAGGCCGGGTCAGAACTTGCTGCAAGGTAATATCGGCGATTGAGTCTTTAACCAAAATGCGCCCTGTTGCCAACGCTTCGGCCTGGACCTTATTCGCGGCCTCTACGCCAAACTCGGCACGGGTTTTCTCCCAATGCCCCCAGGTATAGACATGCTCGGGATATTCGCGCTCCGCCAAATCATAGGCCCATTTACGAAACGCCCCTTCGGTATATTTCATAATATTGCCTTTATGCACTATCGTCAGGGATTTACGTTTATTGGCGATCGCATACTCGATAGCAGAACGAATCAGGCGCTCCGTGCCTTCCTGCGATACCGGTTTTATGCCTATGCCCGAAGTTTCCGGGAATCGGATTTTTGCGTATTGCTTCGGGAAATGCTCTTTTAACAAATTTAAAAAAGTCTTTGCCTCGTCGCTGCCTTGCTCGAATTCGATACCGGCATAAATATCTTCCGTGTTCTCGCGGAAAATCACCATATCGACAGCGCCGGGATTTTTTACCGGCGAAGGCACGCCCTGAAACCACCTGACCGGCCGCAAACATACATACATATCCAGTAACTGGCGCAAAGCCACATTCAAAGATCGAATGCCGCCCCCTACCGGAGTCGTTAATGGTCCTTTAATCGACACCAGATAATTCTTGCAGGCCTCGACGGTTTCGTCGGGCAGCCATGTGTCAAACAAGCGGTGGGCTTTTTCCCCGGCATAGATTTCCATCCAGTGAATCTTCTTTTGCCCGGAATAGGCGCTTTCGACGGCCGCATCCAAAACACGAACGGTTGCACGCCAAATATCCGGACCGGTACCGTCGCCTTCAATAAACGGAATAATCGGGTTATCCGGCACGGCAAGCTTACCGTTCTGCATGGTAATAGCGCTGCCGTTTGCGGGTGGGTTGAGTGTGATACTAGCCATAACAACTCCTTCAAGTGATATTGAGCAATGTTGTTTAAGGTAGCGACGTTGTTTAAAACGTCTCTAGGGACTTAACGCATCATAACAAAAGGCTATCGATTTGCACCATTTAACCACTGCAACTGGCTAAAAACTCGCCTAAAGCACTATAATAGTCTGTTTTTTTTAACTTCTGGAGAAATGAATGCACGCAGTTACGTTGATAAAAGGTGATGGTATCGGCCCATCGATAATGGATGAGGCTGTTAAAATTATTGACGCGTCCGGCGTAAAAATCCAATGGGAAGAAGCATTTGCCGGCTTGGCTGCTTTTGAACAATTCGGCACGCCTCTGCCGGATGAAACCATGGCTTCAATCGATAAGACCCGCCTGGCATTTAAAGGCCCATTAACCACAGTCGTCGGCGGTTCCGGATTCAGAAGCATTAACGTAGCATTGCGGCAAAAATATGAGTTATACGCGAACGTCCGTCCCGCCAAAAGCTGGCCCGGCGTAACAACCCGTTATGACGATGTCGATATTGTTATCGTCAGAGAAAACACTGAAGGACTCTACGCGGGGCTTGAGCATTATTTAACGCCCAAAAAAGACATCGCGGAAAGTCTGGCCGTAGTGACCAGAACCGGTTCGCAACGCGTGATTGACTATGCTTTTAAATACGCGCAAGACAATAATCGTAAAAAAGTCACCGTTTGCCATAAAGCCAATATCTTAAAATTCACGCAAGGGCTGTTTCTGGATGTTGCCAGAGAAACCGCAGCACGTTATCCCGACATTCAATTTGACGAAAAAATCATCGATGCGGCTTGCATGCACATGGTCATGGACCCTTCTCAGTTTGACGTGATTGTTTGTACCAACATGTTCGGCGACATCCTGTCCGATTTAACCGCCGGTTTGGTAGGCGGACTGGGCTTGATTCCCGGCGCGAATATCGGTAATGACGCGGCATTATTCGAAGCCGTACACGGCAGCGCCCCGGACATTGCCGGCAAAAACCTGGCTAATCCCACCGCAGTGATCATGGCCGGTGTGATGATGCTGGAGCATCTGGGCGAGCATGAAGCGGCTGCCAAAATCAAAACGGCTGTTGAAAAAGTGGTTAATGAAGGCAAGTTTGTTACGCCTGATTTGAATCCGCAGTCGACATGCGGAACCATTGAAATGGGCAATGCGATTGTTGAAGCGATGAAGTAACCGCATCGTTCCCACGCTCCGGCGTGGGAACGATTAAACGTTTTAAACCATCTTCCAGGAATTCCCCATGCTAGAACAATACCGTAAACACGTAGCAGAACGCGCCGCCGAAGGCATCGTCCCCAAGCCGCTTGATGCCGAACAGGTCGCCGCTTTGGTCGAACTGATTAAACAACCGCCCGCCGGAGACGAGCAATTCATCCTCGACCTGCTGGCTAACCGCGTTCCTGCCGGTGTTGACGAAGCGGCTTATGTTAAAGCGGGATTCCTGGCAGCTATTGCAAAAGGCGAAATCAGTTCACCGATCCTTGATGCAGAGCGTGCCACCGAACTGCTCGGTACGATGTTAGGCGGTTATAACATCGCACCGTTAATCGACTTACTCGATAACGAAGCAATGGCTCCGATTGCGGTCAAAGCCTTGTCCCATACCTTGCTGATATTCGACGCTTTCCACGATGTGCAGGAAAAAGCCGACGCCGGCAATCCATTCGCCAAGCAGGTGATCCAATCTTGGGCCGACGCGGAATGGTTCACCAGCAAGCCTCCAGTTCCGGAAAAACTGACCGTCACCGTGTTTAAGGTGACCGGCGAAACCAATACCGACGATTTGTCGCCGGCGCCCGACGCCTGGTCGCGCCCGGACATCCCGCTGCATGCCAAAGCCATGCTAAAAATGCCGCGCGAAGGCATCACCAACGCCGAACAGCAAATCACCGGACTGAAGCAAAAAGGCTTTCCGGTTGCTTATGTCGGCGACGTGGTCGGCACCGGCTCGTCACGCAAATCGGCGACCAACTCGGTGTTATGGTTCATGGGCAACGATATTCCGTACATTCCGAACAAACGCGAAGGCGGGGTTTGTATCGGCGGAAAAATTGCGCCGATCTTCTTCAACACGATGGAAGATTCAGGCGCCCTGCCGTTCGAATGCGACGTGACGAACATGGCGATGGGCGATGTGATCGATATTTACCCATATGCAGGCGAAGTTAAGCGTCATGATAACGGCGAGCTGATCTGCAAATTCGAACTAAAAACCGACGTATTGCTGGATGAAGTCCGCGCCGGCGGCCGCATCCCGTTAATCATCGGCCGTGGTTTAACGGACCGCGCGCGCAAGGTGCTGGGACTGAAAGCTTCCACTGTTTTTTGCCGTCCGGTTGACGCGAAAGACAGCGGCAAGGGTTACACGCTAGCGCAGAAAATGGTCGGCCAAGCCTGCGGCGTTGCAGGCGTTCGTCCGAACACATACTGCGAACCGCGCATGACTACTGTGGGCTCTCAAGACACCACCGGGCCGATGACCCGTGATGAATTGAAAGACCTGGCTTGCCTGGGCTTTTCGGCCGACCTAGTCATGCAATCGTTCTGTCATACCGCAGCGTACCCAAAACCAGTCGATGTGACCATGCAACATACTTTGCCGGACTTTATTATGAACCGCGGCGGCGTGTCGCTTCGTCCCGGCGACGGCATCATTCACTCCTGGCTGAACCGGATGCTGTTGCCGGATACCGTCGGCACCGGCGGCGATTCGCATACCCGTTTCCCTATCGGCATTTCATTTCCGGCCGGTTCCGGACTGGTCGCATTTGCCGCTGCGACCGGCGTGATGCCGCTGGATATGCCTGAATCGGTATTGGTTCGCTTTAAAGGCGAAATGCAGCCGGGCATTACATTGCGCGATCTGGTCAATGCGATTCCTTACGCAGCAATACAGCGCGGTTTGCTGACTGTTGAAAAACAAGGCAAGAAGAATGTGTTTTCAGGACGCATCCTGGAAATCGAAGGCTTGCCGGATTTAAAAGTCGAGCAGGCTTTTGAATTGTCCGA
>CAZJOY010000118.1:0-12673 GCA_964547705.1 uncultured Methylobacter sp.
CGGGAAAAGCCTCATACAAGGACGCCATTTTATGCGTATTGAGATTGTCCAGCACGACTCGAATGACTGATGCCTCGGGATAGCGATCGGCCATCTGTTTCATGCTGTGGGCGAATTCGATTTTGGTACGTCTATCGGTGATCTCCACGTGGCGAAAGCCTCGTTTGGGCTCGCAGATCATCATCAAATCGCATACGCCTTTGCGTTCGTATTCGGTGTCATAACGGGCCGGCGCCCCCGGTTCGACCGGCCTGCAACCGAAGCGGATCTGGCAAGTTTTAAAGAAGGCGAGATGGAACTTACCGAACGCACTGAAGTTCCGGTAGTGTCTAAAGAGTCCCGTGTTGTTGAGGAAGTTCGGGGTGGCAAAGCGGTAAAAGAACGCGAGGAAACTGTGAAAGGTACCGTCAAAAAAACCGAAGTTGATGTGGAAGAAAATGCCACAGAAACTTCGCACCGGTAAACGATTAGTAAAGTCGGCATAAAAAAAAGCGGTAATTTATTTACCGCTTTTTTTATTGTTTTCACGTTAAAAGATCAGCTTTTAATCTGCTGGCTTGGGATGGGACCTACGGAATCCGAGGTTTTAGAGCGCTGATTATCTCGTATTCCGCTACGGCTGATTCTCAAAGGTCCGTTAATCATCAAAGATCAAAGTAATGTCAGAACTGTATGGTCAATGATTAAGGTGTACTGGCCTTTGTGGTAATGATCTAATCGAGATCCCTATTTTCAGAATCGGATTCCTCTTCTATTTCCTGTTCAGGATTCTCAGTTTTGAAAAGCTCGGAGGCTAGCTCAAGTTGAGCAGATAATTGAGGTATCTCAGGAATTTCCCAGGCTTTTCCGACAATACGAGACAGTATGTTACTCAGCCAGATCCGGTTCGATTGCGCTTGGTGAACGATGAATTTGTAGGATTCCTGATCTTTAATAACGGCAAAATCGTCCAGCCAAACTTCAATCGGTTCTGCTTCACCAAGGAGCAAAATCTGAACGTAGGCCTTTCGCGATTCAATATCAAAATTAAAATCTATTAATTCCGCGACATCTTTAAGAACTATATTAGCCACCCATTTAACCAGCTTGTTGGGTGTCCATTTTATTGCCATTTTAATTAAACCGGTTTTGAAACTCATTTTTAGCTTTCCTCAGTTAGGTGGTAAGTTTTGTAATTTAATTGTTATTTTTCTTTGACCGTAAAGCATCACTAAAAAAATGTTATCAAACTCTTTGGCTTAATTCTATTTTGTTAGCAAAATTCGCCGGCTATATTGTTGCACTTAATTAGGATGGGGGTATTTTGAAAGAGTAAAAGGGGAAATCTCATATTGACTGTCTTAAAAGAGGAATATTTTATGAATATCGATTGGAAAACTATCTTTTTACCTGATACCCCTTTAATCGAGATCATACTGCGCGGGTCGGTAATGTATCTTTCGTTGTTCATTCTGCTGCGCATCATTCTTAAGCGGCAGTCCGGGACGCTCGGAATGACCGATTTGCTGCTGATTACCCTTCTTGCTGATGCTTCGCAAAACGGTATGGCGGGTGATTACAAATCTCTCCCTGATGGCGTCGTGCTTGTTGCGACTATTATTTTTTGGGATTACGCGCTCGATTGGTTGAGTTTTAAATCTTCTTATTTTCAGCGCCTTATTCAACCTTTACCGCTTCTTTTGATTAAGAATGGCCGGCTGTTACGCGGAAATATGAGAAGAGAGCTGATCACTGATAATGATCTGATAGAGCAATTGCGCGAACAAGGGATTTCCGACATTTCAAGAGTGAAAGAGGCTTATATTGAAAGCGATGGAAAAATAAGCGTCATTGAAAACGAGGAAGAGCATCATCAAAAGACGGAAAGGAAAAAATAGTTGAAAGAATTTCGTGGGTAATAACAGGATAATTCATAAACCGGTGATGCTGACGCCGCGACACTCTTGGTATTAATGATTACTTCGGCAGTGCTACCGGATAATCATGAGCAATTTCATATTTAAGGCACTGTGCGATAGCGCACCGACTTAAAATCTTCGCGCACTCTATTATTCATATGGCATAAATCCGTTATTTTTGGATTCCTGTTGAAGCAGGACCCGGTGAACATGATATAGATGATGGTGCGTCGTTACTAATATCCGCAAGCTGTGGGTATGCATTGATAGTTACTTCAAATAAGCAGGCAACCAAGTATTAGCGTTGAGATTATTTTTTACAATAAAACTGATCCACTTAAAGCTGAGTTGAGCAGCTCGTCTGCTCAAACGAAACTTATGTCCTTTGGGTATAACTATTCAATACGAGGAAACCATTATGAAAATCAAAAAAATCATATATGAAATACCCGGCGCTATTAATATTAGTGAGTTAGATCCGGCACCTTTGCATTCTCTTAAAATCTTCAGTTTGCCGATATGGTTGATCGCGATAAGTATTTGTTTAAGTTTTACTGCCAAGCCTGTAAGAGCTGGAACTGAAGATATGCATCAGTATTTTCGATACGTTCCTTATGAAGGTCCAAAAAGTACAACCGGAACCGACACTCAACGCCTTAAACAAGCTCCAGGAGCAAATGAGACCGAAGCAAAAAAGGCTCAGACTGGAGAGCAAGCCGCAGGTACAGGCCAAAAAACGGAAGGCGCTAATCAAGCCAAAGAGGCGGCTGGTACGCGAAGCGAAGAAGCTAAAAAAACAGATTCAGGCGAGCAAGCCATGAAATCCAGCGAGAGTTCCAGTACAGATACTGCTAATTTAGGTACTAAAGAGTCGGCTACAACAGGAAGTAGTGGTCAAGCACCAGCCTCAGGCAGTCAAGCGACCACTAGCAGTCAAAATACTCAGCAATCGCCCTTAACTAAGGAAGGATCAATGGCAGGCGGTCAAAAATCTCCCGTCAAGAAACCTGAAAGAGATACAGGGGAATTTCCTTCAGGAGAAATCCCTCCATTTTCTCAAGTTGATATAAATGGCGATCACTACGTTACAAAAGATGAACTGAAAAACTTCCCTGAGTTGCTGCAAGTTTTTGACAAGGTGGATGCCGGAAAAGACGGCAGACTGGAACAACATGAATTCCAAAACCTGGAAATGGAAACCAAACGGGAAGGGGAAATTCCATAATAGGATTATCCGAAAGGTAAGTTTATTGTATTTATAGAGTTAGGTTAGAAAGTGTGCGTATTATGGGACGCTAGTTAACTAGTGTCCCATGAAATACTGTGAAGAGATTAGCGGTTAATTATCAATAAGCGGCCGAGAGTGGATGTTACAAAGCCAGGGTTGGGAGTCCTGATTGTCACATTATGATAATAAATTTGTCACATTGCTGTAACAACATTGTCATATTCTGGTTCGAAATACATATCGGTAATCGAATTATTACATGTCAATTTTATACACTGAACTAACCAAAATTCTTAATGGCAAGCAACTGATTCCACATTTTCAGCCTATTGTTTCTTTATATAAAAAGAAAATCATCGGCTATGAAGCCTTAATTCGCGGCCCTTCCGATAGCCCATTGCACAGCCCGTTTAACTTGTTCGATACAGCCGAACGTTTTGATTTAAGTACGAAGCTCGAATATATCTGCCGGGAAATCACAATAAAGCACTACGCGAGCTTGAACGTTAAAGAGAAGCTATTCATTAACGTAAGCCCTTCCGTGCTGCTTCAGCCGGATTTCAAAAAGGGAGAAACGCTTAAGCTTTTGGGGCAATTCGGCGTTGATCCTCGTTCCGTCGTTATCGAGTTAACAGAGCACCAGCCCACTGATGATTTTCAATTGATGCGCGAAGCGATCATTCACTATAGAAAGATGGGTTTCGAAATAGCAATTGATGATTTAGGCGCCGGCTACTCAGGTTTGAGGTTATGGTCCGAATTACAGCCTGAATATGTAAAAATAGACATGCATTTTATACAAGGCATCCATAACGATCCGATCAAGCTGAACTTTGTCAGATCGATTCAAAACATCGCAAGCTCTCTTGATTGCAATGTTATCGCTGAAGGCATAGAAACAGAGGATGAATTTAAAGTCGTTGAGCAACTGGGCATTACTCATGCGCAAGGCTACTATTTTGCCCGGCCAACGGCCGTGCCGCTGGAAAAAGTCGATAAGTCGCTATTTGTGGTCAGCACGCAACCTAATCAATTTAACGCGATAAAAGCGGCCCATATCGCTAAATTTATAGCGCCGGTTTCAGCAGAAACCCCGATCAGCGATGTGATGAGTTTATTTCATGGCGACGGTGATTTAACGATCCTGCCTTTGGTTGATAATCATGTCGCTTCAGGGATTATTTTTCGCGACCATTTTCTATTTAAGCTGTTTTCAAGCCGTTACGGTATTGAGTTATATGCAAAGAAACCGATCAAAACCTTCATAGAAAAA
This sequence comes from uncultured Methylobacter sp., assembly GCA_964547705.1. Classification (GTDB taxonomy): domain Bacteria; phylum Pseudomonadota; class Gammaproteobacteria; order Methylococcales; family Methylomonadaceae; genus Methylobacter_A. The sequence goes on from CAZJOY010000118.1 coordinate 4,400, forward strand.
GCGCCGCTAAGTTTCGATCAAAATACAGCGATAGAATTGGTCAGTAAGCAACTGACATCGACCATGCGGAATGATCAGGCTTTTGTTATTACCAATGATGGGGAATATGCAGGTATTGGAACAATACTGAAACTGCTTGAAGAAATTACCCGTCAGCAGATTCACAATGCCAAGCACGCTAATCCTCTTACCTTATTGCCGGGCAGTGTTCCGATTAATGATCAGATCGACCAATTGTTGGCAGCCAAAGTGCCTTTTAGTTTCGGCTATTTCGATCTGGATCACTTCAAACCTTTTAACGATGTTTACGGTTACAGTGCCGGCGACGACATTATAAAAGCCGTTGCCAGCATCCTGACGCAACACATTCCCGCAGTGAGCGGCTTGGTAGGGCATATCGGTGGAGATGACTTTATCGTGATTTTTACCGGCAAAGACTGGTTAAATCGTTGTGAAAATGTTTTGAGCGACTTTAAAAAAGCCGTTCCAAACTATTACAAAGATGAAGACGTAAAATCCGGCGGCATTCATACCGAAAACAGAGCCGGAGAAAAATGTTTTTTCCCATTGATCAGTCTGTCGGTTGGCTTGGTAGATTCGGTTTCAACCGGTCAATGTCATTCGCATGTCGATATAGCCGATTTAGCGTCCGAAGCCAAAAAACAGGCTAAAAAGATTGAAGGAAACAGTTTCTTTATTAATCAACGGATAACAGTAAAAAGTCCGGATAATCTTCGGCCTTTTACGTATAGGCCAGTTAAAAAGCTGCATGCGGTTAATTAAGCCTTCAAAGAAGATACCAATTTAATAGAAAAAGCGCGGGAACCAGGGAAATAATTTTTAAAAGGTTTTTAAAATGTTCGGTTATATCAGTTTCAAAGTACGTATATTGCTTGGTTTTCTTACCATTATCGGTTTGATGATAGGCATTGTCGCTGTAGTTTTGTTTAATTTTTCGCATACCCAGCGTGACGTGGCTAAGGTAGACGATACTTTCTTGCCTAATGCTCTGTTAGCGGAGCGAATGGCAATTTATACGATACAGGTACAGCAACTGCTTACCCAGGTTGCACTCAATCAGGACCCGGATGGTTATCAGGATGCGGAAAGAGCCGTCGAAGATTTTAAACTGGGTATCGCGCAGTTTCGTGAGCATCTGACTAAAGAAAATTCACCCCAAACACCGGCAGAACCGTCCACTGTTAAGGGGGAGGATGCGGTTGTCAAGAATAACTTTGCTTCGCCTTCCGCAAGACTGAAAGAGCTGGCTGCGCTTGAAACAGGTTTTGACTGGTATTACAGCGAAGGCAAGCGTATGACCAAAGTTTATGCCGACGAGGGTGTGGATGCCGGTAATCTTGTCATGAAAGATTTTAATAAGTTAGCGAAAAACCTGCGGACACAGTTGAATAGAATTAAAAATCAGGAAGTCAACGACGCAAAAAATAACGCTCATGCCATCACGCAATCGACTGAATACGCTTCCAAAGTCATGCTGTCCATATCGTTGGCCGCCATCGGATTAGGATTAGGCATTGCTTTTTACTTAACGCGGTATTTAAGCAGGCAATTAGGCATTGACCCTTACTTTGCCAAAGGCATTGCCATGGGAATTGCTGAGGGTAATTTAACTCAGGATATTCAAGTGAGTGAAAAAGACAGCAGCAGCTTGCTCTATGCGATGAAGCATATGCAGCAACAGCTGCTTGAGCGGATAACGGCAGAGCGTAAAGCCGCCGATGAAACTCTGCGTGTCAAAATTGCGCTGGACAATGTCAGTACCGGCGTGATGATTGCCGACAATGACCGTAACATTATTTACGCTAACCAAGAAGTGACCAATATACTCGGTAAAACTGAAGCGGTAATTAGTCGGCAATTGTCGAAATTCTCTATCGATAAACTGGTTGGCGCCAACATGGATGATTTTCACGAAAACCCTTCACATCAGGCAAATAGGGTTGCCTCTTTAACCGGGAGCTATCAGGCATCCATGATGGTGGGCGACCGTTCAATGGTCGTTATCGCCAGTCCGGTTATCGACAAGCAAGGTCATCGACTGGGCACTGTTGCTGAATGGCATGATCGCACCGACGAAGTTATAGCCGAGAACGAAGTGGCTGCGATTGTTGAAGCCGCCGCTATCGGTAATTTCAGTATGCGATTCGATCTGGAAGGCAAGGAAGGGTTCTTGCGGCATTTGGGGGCTAATATCAATCAGCTAATACAAACCAGCGAAGCCGGGCTGAATGACGTCGTGCGGGTACTCAATGCGTTGTCTCGTGGCGAATTGACGGAAACCATTACCACAGAATATTCCGGTACTTTCGGCCAGCTTAAGAATGATGCCAATATCACCGTAGAAAAGCTTAAAGCGATTATCGGGCAGATCAAGGATGCTACGGACGGTATTAACACAGGAACTAAAGAAATTGTTTCAGGCAATAATGACCTGTCGCATCGCACTGAGCAGCAAGCCGCCAGTCTGGAACAAACTGCCGCCAGTATGGAAGAGCTGACCTCAGCCGTTCAACATAATGCCCAAAATGCCGAACAGGCCAACCAGCTGGCGGTTAATGCTTCCGATATAGCGGCTAAAGGTGTTGAAGTGGTCGGTCGAGTGGTCATGACCATGAGTGACATCAATGAATCTTCTCGTAAAATCGGCGACATTATTTCTGTGATTGATGAGATTGCTTTTCAAACCAACATTCTTGCGCTGAATGCCGCGGTAGAAGCTGCACGTGCCGGCGATCAGGGCCGGGGCTTTGCGGTTGTGGCTACGGAAGTGCGTAATCTTGCCCAGCGCGCCGCGACCGCAGCCGGAGAAATTAAAGAGCTGATTGGCGATTCGGTAGAAAAGGTTGAAGGCGGAACTGAATTAGTTGCCCAAGCGGGACGGACCATGGAAGAAATCGTCGGTTCCATTCGCGGTGTCACCCATATAATGGCCGAAATCACCGCCGCCTCTTCCGAGCAAAGTTCCGGTATCGAGCAAGTCAATCAAGCGATCACTCAAATGGATGAAGTCACTCAACAAAATGCGGCTTTGGTCGAGCAGGCTGCTGCAGCGGCAGAATCATTGGAGGAGCAGGCGCAAAACCTGGCGGTGACGGTCAGCGGTTTTAAAGTGGATAACGATTCAGGCCATGCTTACCGTCTTATTCCTCGTTCGACAATACCCGCAATTAAACATAAAAGCCCATTGCTGAGTACCGGTGTCGACGGTTGGGAAGAATTTTAACGAAACCGGCAAAATACGGGCTGAGTCTTTTGTTTTGCCCGAAAATAGTTTGAGCGCCATAATCCAGTATACTTTGTAGTATCAATACTATGAATCATTAGGAGATTTTATGAGGCGCACAATTTTAGTTACGGTATTGCTGGCCTTGAACGGCTTTGCCGTTACCGGTTGCGAGCAAGAGCAAAAAACAGCGAAGGTGGGGCAAGCTGCAGTAAAAAAATATGCTCATGCGACTACTTTAGAAGGCAGTGTCAGTAATGACAAGGGCCCGGTTAAAGCCGGCAGGGTGGAGGTGACCGATGAAAACGGTCGCTTAATTACCCATGCAGTTGTGGATAATGGGCATTACAGTGTGGATGTTCCAGCGGATACGGCTTTGCCGATCCTGTTGATGTTTTCTCCTGAATCGGGAGAGAAATTAGTCGCCGCGGTCATTCATGAAACGATTACCCAATATGACATTAATCCATCTTCGACGGCGATAGCTAAAGCGGCAAAAGCGATGGGCGGTTACACTCATGCCAATATGACTCGTGCGGCGGCAGATACCGTACATACGCCCGATGCAAACAAAACGTCAACAGGCTGGCGCGGTGATCCAACTACGCAATACGGCGGTTGGCATTAAGGCGTATTTAATTCTTCATAATCCCCAGAATGATTGCAATATGAGCCAACTCGGCAACGGATGAAACTTTAAACTTGCTTCTTATTTGCGTGCCGTAGTTGGCGACGGTTTTATAGCCGAGGCAAAGTTCATCGGCAATTCTATGAGCAGTCAAGCCTTTTGCCAGTAACAAGAATACGTCGAATTCCCTAGGGGACAGGGCGTCGACAATGGTTCGATAATCGGCTTCGCTATTTTGCACAGGCATATTTTTCATCAAGCCCTGTTCTATATAAATTTCGCCCGCGGCTATTTTCTGTATTGCAGTTACCAAAATGCCGGGGGCGCTGTTTTTAGTGATATAGCCTTTTGCTCCGGCATTCATCGCTCTATCGACATAAACCATTTCATCGTGAACGCTAAATACCAGTATTTTGGCATTACTGTCGCGATTGCAAATGCGCCGAATGCTTTCAAGGCCGCCAATGCCGGGCATCGATAAGTCCAGCACCATCACGTCGGGTTGCCGTTCCAGATACAGCTGGCAAGCCGCCTCGCCGCGTTCGGCTTCGGCAATGACGTCAATATCGGCTTCGGTTGACAACAACATCCTGAAACCTGCGCGCACTACGGCATGGTCATCGACCAGTATGACTTTTATCTTATCTTTCATGGTAGTGGAATCGTTGCAGTGATGCTCATGCCTTGATGCGGTTGGGTCTCTATGACGAGTTCGCCTCCTAAGCTGTTAATTCTTTCTCTCATGCCCAATAAGCCGAATCCGGTTTTAATTTTATCTGCGGCACAACCTTGGCCGTTATCAGTGACTTGTAGTCGTAGTGCTTTCCCGGTTTTGGTTAAGTGTTCGATTTTCAGGGTAATGGCGGCTTGGCTGGCCTGGGCATGGCGGACAATATTGGTCAGGCATTCCTGAACGACTCTGAATATTTGAATGGTGATTTTTTGTTCCAGGTCATCGGCTTCATCAGGACAGGTGATGGTGAGCTTTAAATCGGGATTCCTGATCGACCAGTGATTTAGCAGGTCTTCCATGGTGGCCTTCAGGCCCAACTCGGTTAATATCAAGGGATGCAGTTGATGCATCATCGAGCGCACCACGGCCATTAAATGGTCGCAGATAGTAATGATGGCGTCGGTCGCTTGTTTAATGTCGGTCCTGGCCCCGGTTTGGGAGCGCTCGGCAGTGACGGCCATGACTTTAATGGCGGTCAGCGATTGCCCCAGTTCATCATGCAATTCCTGCGACAGCCGTTGCCGCTCATCTTCCTGTATCGCCAGCGTATGCTGGGTTAATGCCCGGTTTTCCTGTTGGCCGGCATTCAGCTCATCGGTCATGTGATTGATGGCTTTGGCGATACTGTCATATTCATGGATCGAAAAGTCGGGCAGTTTTTGCTGATATTGTCCGGTTTCAATGACTTTTAGCGCGTCGACAATAACCGCGATGGATTTGAGCGCCTTGTTAAAAGCCAGATTGACGACCAAAAAAGTCAACAGTGTCAGCAGAAAAAGCGAGCTGAAAAAGCCGATGCTTTCCTCCCAGACTTCGGTGATTTCATCCAGCGGATTGGCCTGAACAATCAGCGTCAGCTGTTTGCCGCTAAAGGTGGTAATTTGGTGTTCGGCTTTGGGATGCTTGCCTTCGACCAGTTTGATAAACCATTGCGGCGGCGTTTCTTTATGAGTTGTTTGTTGATTTTTATGGGCAAGACTAATGGTTTCCCCGGAGGGCGCTTTCAGTTGAATGTTTAAATGCCGGGTTTCTTTTAGCGCGTTAAATTGAGGCAACCAATCGCTTTCTTTAAACGGGGTTTGCGAAAAGCCAAAGGTGATCAGCTGAACAGCCAGATTGATCGATGAATCGACTTCTTTATTCACCGCGTCGCGCGCCTGCCAGATGGCTATCGAGCCGCCCAATATCAGAATGCACAAGGAAGAGATCAAGATTCGCAGGTTGATTTGGTAGCGCAGACTCATGGATTTTAAATTTCGGATTACTGCAACATCGGGCTGATGGTATGCAAAACCCCGCCATTATTCATCTATGGAGATTTAATCGCTATAGGAAAAATTCTTTTTTATGATGCCCGCATTTTCGATTAAAAACGATTTGTAAAAAAATACCGGCGCGAAACCCGGTTAGCGAAAGAAAGTACCCGGTTGCAGCTGTTTCGACTTGCCTGTCAGCGCCTGTTTGCTCTGCTTATGCAACAGCAAATAAACTTTTCCCGCCGCTTGTTGTTCGGCTTCTCCCCAATGTTCAATGTTACCGGCGCAATAGTTTTGGCGCAGGTGTTTCCGGGCCGTTTCATCATCGATCTTGGTCAATGGGATGATTTTTTGCCACGCGGTATCGGAACTGCACAGCGTTTGTTTGGCTTGTTTGCCGGCGTCCAAGAACTGCTTGAGCGCCTGTTGATGCCGGTCCGCCCAACTTTGTTTAAATACGTAACCGAGATTGGCGACCGGTTCGGAAATCCCAAAACCTTGTAAAATACCGCGGCCGTCAATCAGCGTTCGATAGCTTTCGGCTTCAAGCCGTGCCGCAAAATGCCAATAATTAAGCACCGCATCGATCCGGCCTTGCTTGATTTGTTCATTAAGCAGTGGCGGCGCGGCAAATACCTTTTCCACCGCCGCATCGAGATCCATATCCAGTTGCTGTTTCGCCAGGGTTTGCAGTAGCAGCCAGTTTTTATCCAACTCGCCGCCGGCGATACCCAGGCGTTTGCCTTTAAGATCCCGTAAGGAATGAATGCCGCTATCTTTTGGCACCATCAGCGCGCCCGAAATATCCGAATAAGGATAAAAGCTAAAATCAGCCCCTTGTTCACGTAAATCGGATACCCAAATCCAGTCGGAAACGATGATGTCGACCGCCCCGGATTGCAACGCGATCTTACCGGCTTCGGCATTGGCGACGTGCCGAATGTCCAGCTGAAAATCCGCCTGTCCGGCTTTTAATGCATCTTGCAATGCCGGCAATTCCCACTCCACTGTGCCGCCCGACTGAACGCCGATGCGAATAAAGGTTTTTTCCGCCGCAAAGCTGCCGGTAGACAGCAATAGGCTTAACAGAAAGATTTTAGATTTCATGATTACAATCCTGCTCAAACAAAAATAATAGGTGACTTGTTCCGGTGCTTCATTTAGAACTCGGAACGGGAGTGCGGGCTTCGCCTGCAAGCGCAAGCGAAGCTTGCACTCCCGTTGATTCAAACCGTACCGATTTGCGTACCGGCGGATTGCCGGTAATAACTGTAAGCAATGGCAACGGCCGCAAGCGCCATTAACTGCCAGATGTAACTATCGAAATAAGCGACGCAAACAGTTATCAGGCCCAGGAATAACCCGGCAAAAATACAACGCCAGCCTCTTTTTATGCCGTCCAGGTAAGTCGTTAACGCGAGTATTAACAGTACGATCAAACCGGCCTCTTCGTGGAAGATTCTTCCTGAATTGTGGTAGGCGTAAATCACAATGCCCGCGCACAAACCGCCCGACCAATGCAGTAGCCGCGCGATAAGCGCTTTGAGGTTATCGCCATGCTGCTTGAATCGATAATAGTCGGGAGCGATAGCGATAGCGGTAAACAAAAATATCATCACAAACCAATAATCGTGGCTGGTATGCCGATAGCTATAGCCGATGTAGGCGCCGAGCAACGACAAAAGTAAACGCAGCGTAAAAAGATGATGGGTTGATAGCAGGTTTTGCGTGTTCATGGGTTGCGCTCAAGAGGATGGATAAAGAACGGGGGTTTAGGAAAATCGACGGTATTTAGGCAGATTCGGCAAGTAGACGAGGCTGAGCATCAGCAAGGTAAACAACGCCGGCCACCGGCGAATATCGGCTTGCACCACTTTTTCGGTCGCCAGTTTCGGGTTTTGCAATGCCCGGCTCAGGTTTTGTAAATCGGTTAAGCGGGCGTAACTCAAGCCGGATTCTGCGCCCAGTTTTTCCAAATAAGTTTCCTGTAAAGCGCTTAAATGCTCGTTGCCGGTGGCGGCTTCGCTGCCGAACGGGGCATTGCGCGCGTTGTAGCCTTTGATTTGCGACGGGTCCAAATTGGATTGTCCGAACGAAGAACGGTGCGGCACATCGTCTTGGTTATAAAATCCGGTTTGTTTGCCGTGGCTGTCGAATTTTGGGATAGGCACGGCTTGCAAGCCGCCGACGCCGATAATCATGCCTTTGGCTTGGCCTTTTACGGATGAAAAATCGGTTTGATAATTGGGATTAACGGGCGGGGCTTCCTGGCCGTCGGTAATAAAAATCACTGAACTGTCGCTTTTTTGCAGCATTTCGAGTGTGCTTAGCAAGCCTTTGGCAATGTTGCTGTCCGCAGCCCAGGCCATGCGCCAGTCGATTTTGCTGATCGCGGTGTCTATTTCCGTGTAAG
>CAZJOY010000119.1:0-12673 GCA_964547705.1 uncultured Methylobacter sp.
CAAGCGGAGACCGGGAAAGTAATCATGTTCGCCTGGATGAACCGCGAATCGCTGGGTTGTAGTCGATAATATGCGCGGCGGTGCCCGTAGGAATTTCGCCGATTTGTTTATGCGTAATGCTGTTGATGAACACGGCTTTTGAGCCTGAACCACGCCCGTATTTGCCGCGAGCCGCTACACCGATCACGTCGTCCATGCTGTTGACTTGATAGGTAGGTTTTGCGGGCAGGGTGCTTTCGTCTTTAACGTATACTTTTATTGATGCCTTGATGTCGTCAATGGTCCAGGCCGGATTGGCCTGTTTTGGCGTGGTTTGTAGATGTTTAACCAAGCCGCGAATTTCATCGTCGGATAAGCGGCCATAAAATGGAGGCATCAATGTATCGAAACTTCCGGTCATGATCAGGCTGCGTAAAGCGGTTGGGCTGCGGCCTTTCAGCGATTCGGAATTCAACCCGGGAGCAATAAATCCGCCATGATCCGAGCCGTGGCAACTGGCGCAATTATCTTCGTATAGTTGATGCATGTTCTTGGATGTATCGGAGGCCGCTTGAGCTCCAAAAGGTAAAACAATAGCGGCTAAACCGATAAAGCTGAGTTGAGCAGCTTGTCTGCTCAAACGAAACTTATGCCCTTTGGGTATAAGAGCTGATTTGGATAGGCGTTGTTTGGTTAGATTCATTATGTTTGGACTCCAATGTAGTGTTGAATCAATATTATCGTGTATGCTTAAAAAGCTCAAGTTTGATTTTTGTGCTTATCTTTTCCGGCATGACCGGAAAAGTAAGAAAATAGGGGGATTTAATTCTTACAGCTAATCATTGTTGTTAACGCGAGAAAAAACTCATCGTTTGTTCAATTTGTTGTTTTGCGTCATGCAATACCTGAAGAGACATTTCCGGGGTTAAAGGTTGGTTTTCAAGCTTTTGGAAAGCCGGTAATGTGATGATTAACGGGAGTTCGGCTTTTCCAGGAGAATATAAGATATTATGGTATTTTGCCAGTAATACGATGTCATTCAAATTCAGATCTTCAGTGGTGCTTGTCAACCAGTCTGAAGATTGCAAGGGGATTTGTTTTAAGTTATCCGGAAATTCCCATTTTTCCAGAATGATAGAGCCTATCTGGCCGTGTATTTCTTTTATGCAAAGATCAATATCGGCGGATTGATAAGCACATTCCGGCAGACTGTCAGCAAAAGTCAAAATAGGAAGTACGCCGATATTATGCAAAAGTCCTGCGAGTAGTGCTTCATCAGGATCCACTTTTCCAGTCAGTTGGGCCAGGGTATGGCTGATACTGGAAATCTTGATGCTCTGTAACCAAGCATTTTGAATTAATTTTTTTGTTGAAGGATGTTTGCTTTTAATTAGATTATTCATGCTAAAAGCAGTCACCAGATTGCGCGTAGTCGTTAGTCCTAAGCGGTTGATAGCATCAAAACAATTGCTGATTGGATTCACCGGCCTATAGATAGGGCTGTTGACGACTTGGATTAATTTGGCGGAAATAACCGGATCCATATTAATAATTTTAACAATATCGGTGGTGTTGCGGTCTTGCTGAATGGCTTCACGCAGTTTTATTGCAATATCGGGAAAGTTTGGGGTCTTAAGTTCTCCCTGAGTAAAGTGCAGATAAAAACGGTTAAAAAAAGGATTATCTTTAAGATGTTCGGAAATTTTTAATTCATCATTTAGAGGGGCGATAGTGTGTTGGCCCTGCTGAAGTATGGTTTTGGGGAGATAGATTACGGTCACGTCTGCTCCGGCAATCGCAGTAAAATAGTGCAATTTGCCTGCAGACAATGGGTATAGAGCTTTAAAAGTCTGGGCGCTTATTTCAAGTTCGGAACCATTATCGGCTTCCATAAAAATGTTGCCTTTAATGATGTATATCAAGGAGTCTACTTCTGTCCCCCTGTTAAAAATGATAGCTCCTGGCGCAAAGTTGCCAGCGATAATATGTAATTTCAGGATTTCTTTTTCGGTTAGTAATTGAGAAACCGGCATCAACCTTTGTAAAAAAGAAACTGGAATGGAGATATTCTTTGCCGGAGAAGGTTTCTTGCTATGAAGAGGGGGGAAATTCGATTTATCGGTTCTTGGCGTCTTTTGGGGCGCTTTTTTCTTGAAAATGTTCCAGAACATAATGGTGGAAAATTCCTATTGATGGGTAATACAGCGAATTTGCAAGGAAAATTAAATCGACAGATTTTTGCGAGATTTTGGGATCGAAGTGATTGTAGTCCATATCAAAGATAATTTTAGTCGGCACGCGTTATTGTCGTTTTGTTCATGATTTTTGTGTGGAGTAAAAGAGCTGGGAGTCATGCAGAGTGCGATTCGAATAGGAGTCAAGATTCCACAAAAATTTATACACCAGAATTCACATCCCCAACAATCAAGTACAAGCATATGAAATTACGATGAATGCCAAATACCATTAGCTCTTTTCGAAAAAAGGGGGGGCGGAGAAATTGGCGTTAAGCGGGCTTTATAAAACTACACAGAGACAGTTACCACTGTAAGTCATAAACCTCATTTTTTAAAAAGCCTTTACGTTTTGAGATTATAATAAGCGGCTTTGTTAAATATGGTATTTAACAAGTTCAACTATGGCGCGGAGATTGATCTTTTCAGACCTATGTTTGCAAAGATACACCGCGTTTTTTATGAAGTTTATTATTGATAACTTGTGATGACAAAAAACGGCAGGCATGGATGATTAACCTTCGAGCTACAACAACGACATTATCCAACTTAACAAATCGTGTATCGCTACATTGTTTTATCGGTTGTCTTCTTTTAATCATGCTGACGGGGTGTTCGGAACCGACTATTCAAAAGCTTGAAGGCCCTGCTCAAGGTACGACTTATCACATAAGCTATTGGTCCGAATCACCAGTAGATACAAAAGACATTAAAGCCAGCGTTGAAAGCGAATTTGCAGTCATCGATAAACTGCTGTCCAATTATCGCCCCGATTCGACTATCGAAACGTTTAACAGCGTCGAGAATACCGATAGCCAAGAAGTCGGCGGCGAAATCGTAGCCCTAGTTAAAATCGCACAGGTCGTACATCAGGCCAGTCATGGTTGTTATGATTTAACGATTAAGCCGTTATTCGATTTGTGGGGTTTTCGCGGCGATAAACTGAATATCCCCGCTGATTCGACCATTCTCGGTACGTTAAAACAAATCGGCATGGAAAAATTGGAAGTCGTGGATGATACGCATCTGCGCAAAAAACAGGCCGACCTGAAAGTCGATTTATCCTCTATAGCCCAAGGTTATAGTGTGGAGCGTATCAGCAAGATTCTGGCGCAAAAAGGTATAACTAATTATCTGGTCGAGATTGGCGGCGAACTGAAAACCAACGGCTATAAACCCGGCTTACAGCCATGGCGTATTGCCGTGGAAAGACCGCTGCCGGACGAGCGAACAATGCATAAAATCGTTACCATGCCTAAAGATTCGCCAATCGCAGTCATGACTTCCGGCACTTACCGGCATTATTTCGATGACCATGGACAGCGTTATAGCCATATCCTCGACGCCCGCAACGGAAGGCCTGTTACCCATAACCTGGTTTCCGTCACCGTTCTGATCGCTGATCCTGCGGTTGCCGACGCTTGGTCTACTGCACTGCTGTGTCTGGGCCCAAAAGACGGCATGGCCGCAGCAAGTACAGCAAAAATCCCTGCGTTGTTTATCGAGTTACAGGGTAGCGAGCTTATCGAATCCCGAAGCGAGGCTCTAAACACTTTGACTACTCTCACTATACATTAATGCTTGAAGACTAACGTTATGTCGATAAAAACCCGTAGTCATCGTTTTTTTTCACGCTGGGGAAACGTCACTCTAGGCAGACCGCTTGTGGTGTTGTCATTGGTGATCCTGCTTAGCATTTTTGCTTTGAGATACACGGCAGATCATTTAAGCATTAATACCGATACCGCCGAACTGGTAGCTCCCGATGCGCCTTTCCAGCAAAACCGCCGCAATTATGAGAAAGCTTTTTCGCAGGATTTGCATACCTTGCTATTGGTTGTTGAATCGGACTCGCCTGAACTGACTAAGTCGGCCGCTAAAAGATTGCTGCGCCTGATAAAGGCGGACAAGGATCATTTTAATTCGGCTTATATTCCTAACGATAACGAATTTTTTCGTCAAAACGGCCTGCTTTACCTTGATAACGAGGAGTTGCAGAACTTATCCAACAACCTGTCGCAGGCCCAGCCGTTTATCGGCAGAATTGCCCAACAACCCAACCTAACCGGCTTTTTTTCGATTTTTGAAGATGCGCTGACATCCACTGACAAGGCTCAGGACGTACCGATCGATCTGACCTCGTTGATTGAGAAAGTTACTTCGGCTTTGCATAAATCGCTTAACGGCGAAAACGCTTTGCTGTCCTGGGAATCCTTGATTAGCGAAAAAAAAATGCATGAGCACAACAGTTTTATTATCGTTTCGCCCAAGTTTGATTTCACGCAGATCCGTCCTGCGGAAAATGCGATTGAGTCTGTTCGCAAAGCTATTGCTGAAGTTCAGGATCCTAATCTGCCGGCAGTTAAAGTTTGGATTACCGGTGAAGTCGGTCTTGAAGATGATGAATTGTCCGGCATGAGCACCGGTACTTTTACTGCCAGCATTTTTTCCATTGTGTTGGTGCTATTTATTTTACTGGTTGCCTATCGCTCCGTTTTGTTGACCGTAGCCACGTTAATTACGCTGGCCTTGGGCATGCTTTTTTGCGGGGCGTTCGCGGCTTTTTCGGTAAAAGAATTAAACCTGATTTCAGTGGCTTTTGCTGTATCTAATATCGGCTTGGGTGTGGAATATGCGATCCATTTTTGTTTACGTTACCGGGACAATCTGACCCATCACATTCATAAAGGCCTGGCGCTACGCAACACGCTAATTAGTACAGCGCCCTCGCTATTATTGTGCGCAGGCACCACATCTATTGGCCTTTATGCGTTTATTCCGACCGACTACAAAGGCGTATCCGAACTAGGCCTGTTGGCAGGTACCAGTTTATTTATCTGCCTGTTGATTACGTTGATTGCATTGCCTGCGCTGTTAAGAGTTATCCCGGCTCCTGCAAAGTTCTTGGCGGAAAAAGAACAAAGTCCGAGTGGATTTTCAAAGCTGTCACAAACACTGGCGGCTTATCCGCTGCATTATGCCAAACCGATTGCAATCGCAACCTTTGTTATCGCTGTCGTTTCGATCGTACTGACATTTAACGTGAAGACGGATTTTAATCCGATTAATCTTCGCGATCCTAATACCGAATCGGTTATTGCGTTTAAAAACTTAATGAAAGACAAGGAAACCACGCCGATGACCTTGACCGTTCTGGCCAAGGATGAAAACAATGCCAAAGCTTTGCAGGAAAAAATTTCGAAGTTGGCTTCAGTTGATAAAACAGTCAGTCTTTTTGATTTTCAGCCCAAAGATCAGGACGAAAAACTGGCCTTGATTGAAGAAATGAGTCTGATGCTCGGTGCGCAGATGCAGAATTTTCCCGCGCTACAAACCGATCCCGACCCGGTTCCAGGCATTAACCGGCTGATAAAAGCTATTGATGCTATCTTGCCTCAGAAAACCAATGACCATGAGCGTACTTCCTTAACAAATTTTAAAAAAGAACTACAGGATATTTTGATCGAACTTGATCAGCGGCAAGAGCCCAGCCGGCGCATGTTTGTTGAAAAAATTCAGACCACTTTGCTCGGTACGCTGCCGAATATTATGGGGGAGCTATCTGCCAGCTTTAATGCCAGGGAAGTGGTTCTGGCCGACCTGCCGGCAGACATCAAGGACAGATGGTTGAGCAAGAATGGTTCGTACCGCATCCAGATATTTCCTAAAAAAGACTTGAATGACCTAAACAGTTTGGAAGAATTTATTACCGAAGTTCAATCCGTCGCACCTGAAACCACTGACTTGCCGATTATGTATTGGGAATCGATGAAAGAAGTTGTCTCGGCCTTTCAACAAGCCATTGTGATCGCGTTGATAACTATAGCGTTGCTGTTGTTTGTTATACGGCGCAATATTTTCGATACAGTATTGGTTATGACGCCGTTGATATTGGCAGGGCTATTTACGATGGCTAGCGCAGTTCTGACCAATACGCCGATTAATTTTGCCAACATTATTGCCTTGCCGTTGTTGCTGGGGTTGGGGGTGGATAACGGCATTCATATGGTTGAAAAGCTACATCATTCACTGTCCGAAACGCAGAACATCTATCAGTCCAGTACTGCCAGGGCTATGTTTTACGGCGCACTGACTACTGCTTCCAGTTTTGCCGGGTTGGCATTTTCCCCTCATCAGGGCATCGCCAGCATGGGTTTGATCATTACCATGGGTATATTTTGGATCATGGTTTGTACGTTTATTGTTCTTCCCGCTTTAAGTAAATTGGTGTTAAAACTTCAAAATAGCGGCTAAGGGCTAAGTGTTTTAGCGAAAAATTTAAGTATCGATAGGACTCTGCCATTAAGGTAGTAGATAAGGATTGGTAACAGTTAGTTCAGCTAATCAGCTTAGAGAATGCTTTGGTCTTAAGGCTAAAGCTGTGCTTAAGTGCTGCGATAGCCCTGAGGATAAAAAATTTTGTCGACCAAAGCCAATTAATTACGATGTGGTGTTTAATGGCCTGATGAGTTTTGCGAAGTCTTACCGTCTGCTTCTTTCTGCTGTTGCGATAGATAAGTTCCGCTCATAATCACTGTCATTATTAAAAGATAAATCACCGAAGCAATGCGTCTGGCTTTTTTTCCTTGTTCGTAGTTATTCATAGTAGGCATCTGAAATTTTAGAAAATTAAAGTCATATGATACTCGCGAGTTTAATTAATAAAAAACTTTCAGTTGAATGTTGCGCGAGGAGCTTTTTTACAAGGCATTGATTTTGTGCGTTTAAGCTGAGCTTAAGACTTGTTAAGTTAGAATTGAGCCAGATTTAAATAAAAAAGGCTCTATCTTATGAATAAAATCATGCTAGCAGTTCCTGTTTTTTTAATATGCAGTTATTTTGTTGACCCCATAGAAACAGCCGAAGCATCAGCTCATCACTCGGCTCACAAAGCTTCCAAGCACTCTTTAGTAAAAGCTCATAAAACCAAACCTCAATCAAGTAATCATCAAAGTACGGTTTCTTGGTATGGTTCTGAGTTTCAAGGCAGAAAAACGGCTAGCGGCCAAAAATATGATATGTATGCTATGACGGCTGCACATAAAACGCTACCTCTCTTGTCTTATGCTAAAGTTACCAACTTGAAAAATCATCGTAGCGTTGTAGTTCGTATCAATGATCGGGGATCTTTTCATGGAACAAGGGACATGGATTTATCTTATGCTGCCGCAAAAGAGCTTGGTATCCGCGGGTTAGGGGCTGTGGAAATTAAACCGCTGAGCAGTAATGACGCATTATCACCATTGAGTCACAGCGGTAAAGCAAATAAACGCGGTTAGTCTGAAACCTGAAAAATTAATTTAACTATCCTATTCAAATAAGCTTAAGCATAAACCGGTGGCAGATTAATGAATCGCACGGTTATATGTCAGGCGAGCAGAACTCAATAGCCCACCGGGCCAGTCAAATCAAATTTCTTGATGTGTTGTAGCAACAACGACTCAGTTGTTCGTTTCGAAATTATGAGTACGGCAAAATTTTAAAGTTGTTTTTTTGACATTGATGTCTGAAAATCAGAGTGTACGCTTATGATTAGAGCTTAGGTCGTGTAAAATAAAGGCTTGAATTGCTGGGCAACAATAGCCTTTGGCTCATACGGTACACTGGGGATTTTTAGCATGTTAGAAACTCATGAAATCTTAGTTATTTATCATGCTGACTGCTTGGATGGTTTAGGCGCAGCATGGAGTGCATTTTGCAAGCTAGGTAACCAAGTTCGCTATATTCCGGCCCGCTATGGTGATGACTTTCCCGATTTTGAGCCGGAGGCAATACTCTATATATTGGATTATTCCTATCCGCCGCAGCTACTGGTCAATGCTTCAGCGAAAGCCGGCCGGATTATTCTGATCGATCACCATATGACCGCCATGGAACAATGCGATGCCTTTTTTAAGACACAGCCGCTTCCTGAAAATTTATCGCTCAACTTTGATTTATCGCGGAGTGGTTGTGTTTTAGCCTGGCAGTACTTTTTCCACGACCTGAAGCCGCCTAAAATTTTGTTACATATTGAAGATCGTGATCTTTGGCGCTTCAAGCTGGAAGGAACTCGCGAAATTACAACAGCGCTTTATGAAAGAATGGCTATTCCTTTTGCCGAGATTGGTTCGCTTGATTTGGCGGAATTGTTGGCGGTAGGGCGCATACAGGTTGAACAATTTTTAGGGATAGTGCTTAGGCTTGCAAAATCAGCTCACAGTGTCTCGGTGGCGGGGCGAATAGGTCTTGCCGTTAATGCGCCGTCATTATTTGCAAGCGATCTTGGCCATGTGCTAGCCGAGAAATCAGGCACGTTTGGGATGACTTATCAATATGACGGTAGAAAACAAAAGTGGACTTTCTCTCTTCGCTCAATCGGTGATTACGATGTGGGGCATCTGGCATTAAGTTTTGGTGGAGGAGGGCACAGGAACGCCGCCGGTTTTGTCTTGGATGACAATCCGTTTTTTAATGTCTCAGATAAATAGATATTGATTAGGTTTAATTAGTATTCAGTAGTATCCGCAGGCTTCGCCGCCATAATACTTAAAAATTATTAGTAACCATATAGCAGGGAACTCCCGATGAGCATCATTCGTCAAGACGATCTTATTCAAAGTATTGCCGATTCTTTGCAGTATATTTCATATTACCATCCGCTGGACTTCATCAAGGCCATGCATGAGGCTTATCAAAAGGAAGAGAATTCTGCTGCCAAGGATGCGATGGCGCAAATCCTGATCAATTCCCGAATGTGTGCAGAGGGTCATCGCCCGATTTGTCAGGATACCGGTATTGTAACGGTATTCTTAAAGGTTGGTATGAATGTCCAATGGGATGCCGACATGAGTGTCGCCGATATGATCAACGAGGGCGTGAGGCGTGCTTATCAGCATCCTGATAATGTACTGCGGGCTTCGATACTGTCCGATCCGGCCGGTAAGCGCATCAATACAAAAGATAATACGCCGGCGGTGATTCACATGGAAGTTGTGCCCGGCGATACACTTGATATCGAAATAGCGGCTAAAGGCGGAGGCTCTGAAGCCAAGGCAAAGTTTGCAATGCTTAATCCTTCAGACAATATCGTTGACTGGGTATTGAAAGCCGTCCCTACCATGGGGGCGGGCTGGTGTCCTCCCGGCATTCTGGGTATAGGTATAGGCGGTACTGCTGAAAAAGCGATGCTTTTGGCAAAGCAGGCCTGTATGGGATCGATAGACATTCATGAGTTAATTGCACGGGGCCCTTGCAATAAGCTTGAGGAATTACGCCTGGAGTTATACGACAAAGTTAATGCGCTGGGTATCGGTGCGCAAGGCTTAGGCGGACTTACTACCGTTCTGGACATTAAAATCAATGATTATCCGACTCATGCCGCCAATAAGCCGGTTGCGATTATTCCTAACTGTGCTGCAACCCGGCATCTGCATTTTGTTCTGGATGGCAGTGGTGCTGCCGAATTTAAACCGCCGCGTTTGCAAGATTGGCCTGAAATTACCTGGAACGCGGGTGCTACTGCTCGCAGAGTTAATTTGGATACAGTTACTCAGCAGGATTTGGAAAGTTGGAAGCAGGGGGAAACTTTATTGCTTAGCGGTACCATGCTGACCGGCAGGGATGCGGCGCATAAGCGTATGGCTGAGCTTTTCGAACGGGGCGAAGCATTGCCTGAAAGCGTCGATTTTAAAAACAAATTCATTTATTATGTCGGCCCCGTCGATCCTGTTCGCGACGAGGTAGTCGGACCTGCGGGCCCGACTACGGCAACACGCATGGATAAATTTACCGAAGTAATGCTGGACAAAACCGGTTTGTTTGGCATGATCGGCAAGTCCGAGCGAGGCCCTGAAGGAATTGCTGCGATTAAAAAGCATAAAGCCGTTTATTTAATGGCTGTTGGCGGAGCGGCTTATTTAGTATCCAAGGCTATTCGTAAATCGCGTGTTGTTGCTTTTGAAGATCTTGGTATGGAGGCAATTCACGAGTTTGTTGTTGAGGATATGCCGGTTACGGTTGCTGTCGATACTGAAGGTGGCTCGGTTCATCAAGTCGCACCAAAAGTCTGGCAAGCCAAGATTGGTAAAATTCCTGTTGTCGAGGAAAGTTGAATCGAGCTATTTTTAAGGGTTTAATCGATCTAAGAGTCGATAGCCTCATAGATGTGTTGGATAAAATATGATTTCGATGACCTGGATAATCCGCTTGAATTTATAAAAATACCCCCCATCGTTATCTTACGGTTACAAAGTAAATCAAAAAAGACTTAAAATTTGCACAAATTTAGCTAAAAATATTCTGAAACTGGAGTATTGATTTGTATTGATTTGTAATTGCAGTTATCTTAATCAATAGTTATTAAAATAATAAGGAGAAATCGGATGTCAAAAGGTCAAAATTTACAGGATAATTTTTTAAATGCTCTTAGAAAAGAGCATACACCTGTTTCTATTTTCCTTGTTAACGGGATAAAGTTACAGGGTAAAGTTGACTCATTTGATCAGTACGTGGTTATGCTAAAAAATACATCAAGTCAGATGGTTTATAAGCATGCCATATCTACCATTGTGCCTAGCAAAGCTGTAAAACTGACGCATGACAATGATTCTAGCGACGAATGATTAACCCTTCGTACGAGTGTATAAATCAGCAGTGCAGTTGTATGCATGCTAAAAACCAAAATTCTTTCATAATCACGTTGGGGTATTTAGTTGTTTGATCGTCCCGAATCAGGTGAACGAGCCGTCCTCGTTCATCTGACACTTCATTCCGGGCAGGAAGATCTTTTAGAGTTAAAGGAATTGGCTAAATCAGCCGGAACCGATCCTGTCTATGTCGTAACAGGCAGTCGCAAAAAACCTGATCCAAAATATTTTGTCGGCAAAGGTAAGCTTGAAGAGCTTAAAGGTGTTATCGAAACCTATGAAGCTGACATTGTTTTATTCAATCACCCGCTGTCACCCAGCCAGGAAAGAAATCTTGAGGGTTTTTTAGGGGTTCGAGTGGTCGACAGAAACGGGCTGATTCTGGATATTTTTGCCCAGCGCGCTCAAACCTTTGAGGGTAAATTACAGGTTGAATTAGCGCAATTGCAGCATTTATCTACCCGGTTGGTTCGCGGTTGGACGCATTTGGAACGTCAAAAAGGCGGTATCGGGCTCCGCGGGCCGGGTGAAACTCAGCTGGAAACCGACAGGCGATTATTGGGTATGCGCATCAAGCAGATTCAACAGCGCTTGAATAAGGTCGACAAGCAGAGACACCAAGGGCGCAGTAAAAGAAAAAAGGCCGAAGTTCCATCCGTCTCATTGGTAGGATATACCAATGCCGGTAAATCAACCTTGTTTAATAGGTTGACGGGTGCCGATATTTACGTGGCGGATCAGTTATTTGCTACCCTGGATCCGACTTTGCGCAACTGTAAATTACCTAATGGCAGTGAAGTAGTTTTGGCGGATACGGTGGGTTTTATACGGCATTTGCCGCATGAATTGGTGGCGGCGTTTAAATCTACGTTACAAGAAGCAGCTGAAGCGGATTTATTATTGCATGTGATCGATTCCAGTAGCGATGATAGGGATGAGACTATTTATCAGGTTAATCAAGTGCTTGAAGATATTGGCGCCAATGAGGTCAGGCAGCTTGAGGTTTTCAATAAAATAGATTTGCTGGATGGTATTCAACCGCGGATTGAACGTGATGATGTTGGCAATCCTATTCGAGTCTGGTTATCCGCTGAAACAGGAGCAGGCGCTGATCTACTTTATCAAGCGTTGGCCGAAATATTTTCAAATACTAAAGTCAAAATAAAGTGTTACCTGCAGCCTGATCAAGGTGATATAAGGTCCAAATTATTTGCTTGTGCCAGAATAATTAGCGAAAAAGCGGATGATTTTGGAGGCTGTGAATTAGTTGTCGAAATTGATATGAAATATTTAGGCTTGCTGAAATCGGTTGAAACTGAAGAAATATTTTAATCAACGCAAAAGCAATTGATTTTGAGCCCTTGGAGCCTTGCGTCTTTCGCCTTTTATAGATATTTACGATAGAATAGAAACAATGAATCGGTAAGCTTAAGGAATGTTACCTCTTGCTGAAAGTTGAAATAATCCTGCGGGATGTGTGAAAGTTTAAGTAACCAATATGGAGCAAAGTTATGTCCTGGAATGAGCCTGGCGGCGATAAGAAAGACCCTTGGAGTGGTCGTGGTGATCAAAAAGGCCCACCTGATTTAGACGAAGCAATACGTTCATTGCAAGAAAAGTTAAGCGGTTTTTTTGGCGGCGGGCAAGAAGGAGATGGCCGCTCTTCCGGCACTCCTCCCTGGAAAAGTCTTGGTTTTCTTGCAATAGGGGCATTAGCCTTATGGGGATTAAGCGGCTTTTATATTATCAATGAAGGTACGCATGGCGTTGAAACCCGGTTTGGTAAATATGTTGCGACAACCCAAGCAGGTTTGAACTGGACTTTGCCGGAGC
>CAZJOY010000120.1:0-12561 GCA_964547705.1 uncultured Methylobacter sp.
TATAGAGTCCGTAATTAGTAAAACGACATTTACTCCTTCTCCCTGAGGGAGAAGGTTGGGATGAGGGGATTCAAATAAGCTTTTTTCCTTATTTTTGACTTTCCACGGCGCGGGCGCTCTAACCGCCTCCCATACCGGACTTTCAATCGTCAGCGCCAGTTGGCGCACCAGCTCCAGCATGCCTTGATAACCTTCATAACCGAACTCGCGTTCCTGGTTAATATCCAAAAACGGAACCTTGGCTTTTAACGCGGTGTACATATTGCGGCCGCCGGCGATCAGGATGTCGGCCTTGTAATCATGGACGATTTTCAGCAACGCTCTGGGGCTGCCGTCGTCGATCATCACCGTGTCTTCGCCCATTAATTCGCGGATTCTGGCTTTGTCTTCTTCAGTGGATTTCTTCGTGCCGGTCGCAACCACCACCATGCCCAAATCCTGCAACGCGGAAATCACTGACCAGCTTTTTACGCCACCGGTGAACAGCAATACCCGTTTGCCTTTCAAGCGTGCTTTCCACGGCTCCAATTCTTTCCTGATCCGGGTTTCTTCGCGCAGGATCAGCGCTTCGGTGCGCTCCGTTAAATCCGGATCGTTAAGTACTTTGGCAAAATCCCGTAACGATTGGCTGGTGTCGGTAATGCCGTAATAACTTCCTTCAAACCACGGCGTGCCGTACTTTTGTTGTAACTTTCTGGCGACATTGACCATCGCTTTAGAGCAAACCATCATATTGACTTCGGCCTTGTGCATGGTTTGCACTTCGCGGAAGCGCGCATCTCCAGACAAAGTGCACAAGATGCGTAAACCCAGTTCATCGAACAGCGGTAACACATGCCAGAATTCTCCGGCGATGTTGTATTCGCCGATCAAGTTCACGTCATGGACGATAATTTCCGCGCGTTGAACGGTTAACGGCAGCGGGTCGGGATCGCGAGTGCCGATCACATGATTGACCATTGCATCGCCGGCAATGCGGTTGCCCAGATTCTTGGTGCCGTAAAATCCCGCAGAATCAATCGGTACGACCGGAACGCCCCAGCGTTCTTCTGCGGATTTACAGACCGCGTTAATATCGTCGCCGACCAAAGCCGGAACGCAGGTGTTATAGATAAACACGGCGGGCGGATGATAGGTGTCAATCGCCTGTTTGATCGCATGAAACAAGCGTTTTTCCGAGCGACCCATCACAATGTCCTGCTCGGTCAGATCGGTAGTCATGCCGATGCGGTATAAATCCGCGCCGGAAGAGCGCGTACCCCGGTTGTCCCAGGAACTGCCCGCACAGGCAATCGGCCCATGGACGATATGCGCGACATCGGCAATTGGCAGCAGGGCGATTTGAGCGCCATCAAAAGCGCAGCCGCCCGCCGAAGCGCCAGGTTTGGGTTTGGCGCAACCGGACTTTTCCTTTTTGTTATGCTCACAGGCAGGTTCGTCGAGCAGCGCAGCAATGTCTTTAGTTGATTTCATCGGCTTGACCAATAGCTTTGTTTATCTTAGCTAAAGCAAGCGTTGTGCCATTTTGTATAATATTGAAATTACTGGCGTTTATTGGGGGCGGGTTTGTAGGAAAGCTTACAAAATGGGGGGAGGGATATTACAAGCGGGCTTATTAGCGCAATATTAATAGTGTATTGCATTGTTTCAACCGGGCGGTAATTAAGCAATGTGACGCACTGTCCGCGAGCAATACGAAATATCGGTTACATGGTGTTTTCTGCGCTGAATGATTTTACCTTGCTTTGAATAATGCATTTACAGTCTCTTGAATTTAGGAACTAACAAAACAAATTTGCAAAATGATTTTTTTTAGGCAGATTTTTGATCGTTTTACGGGACTAATTAGGTGGGGGGAATGAGAAGTTGAAAATACCCAAACCCGGTGCTAAGGTATTAACGTCTTAGTTAATGGTATCAGTACAAGCGGCGAGCCTGATCATTCATAGCAATAACCAGGAACAGTAAAAATGGAGAGCGAATCTTTTGGCAAGGAAGCGCTTCTAATACTGTTTACTTAGTTTTTTTGTCGTAGCGATCAAGTGCAGGGGCGATCTGCCCTGGCTCTGTTTTCTTAAGCCAACAGCATTGGGTGCCGTTTCTCTGCTTGCCGGAGGTCTTGCACTCTATCGCCACAACCCAACTCGTTTCAGAGGTACCGAAATATGATGCTGCTGGTCTTTACCTTGGATAATTGGCGTTGTGCGCTGGAACTTTCCAGCGTCGAAAAGGTGTATCGAGCAGTCGCTGTCACCCCTTTGCCGGATGCACCGGCTATCGTCCTGGGTGTCGTTAATGTCAAAGGCGCCGTGTTGCCGGTTATCGATGTTCGTCGCTGTTTTGACTTGCCGGAGAAAAACCTGACGCCGGACAAGCAGATGATCGTCGCCGACTCCTCCGGCCGTCTGGTCGTGCTGGTCGTGGATAGTGTTACCGATGTCGTCGAGTGTTCCGAAAACGACATTACTTCGGCAAGCGCCATCGTGCCCGGCATGGAATATGTTGAAGGGGTGGCCCGGCTTAAGGACGGTATGATCCTGATCCACAATCTGGCCCGCTTTCTTTCGCTTGAAGAAAAAGCTGCGCTTGAACAGGCCTTGGAGAATATTTAAAAATGGACATCCAGCATCCCTTGTTAGCGCATTTCAGCGAACTTCTGGCAGAGCGGATAGGGCTGCATTTCCCTTCGGAGCGAGGGGGCGACCTGTTGCGCGGGATCACGGCCGCGGCGCGGGAATTCGGCTTTCAGGATATTGAAGCCTGCATGCATTGGTTGTTATCCACACCACTGGACCGCAACAGGATAGAAATTCTTGCTCGCCATCTAACGGTCGGAGAAACCTATTTTTTCCGCGATCCCCCGATATTCGAAGCATTAAAAACGCACATTCTGCCCGCCCTGATCCAATTCCGCCGGCAAGGTAGGACAACTCTCAGAATTTGGAGCGCAGGCTGTGCGACTGGAGAGGAAGCTTATTCGCTAGCCATTCTGGTGCAGCGGATGATCCCCGATTTCAGGCAATGGCAGATCACCATCCTTGGCACCGACATCAATCCGCACGCTTTGGCCAAGGCCGAATCCGGCAGCTATGGCGAATGGTCTTTCCGTAATGCGCCCGATTGGCTGAAAAACGGCTATTTCCGAGCAACTGAAAAAGGACGTTACGAAATCATCCCCTCGGTGCGGGAGATGGTGACGTTCGCCTACCTCAACCTGATGGAAGACGCCTATCCGTCGCCGATAAACAACACTAATGCGATGGATATCATCTTCTGCCGCAACGTCCTGATGTATTTCGAACCGGTTCAGATCACGCAAGTGGTGCGAAGGCACAGCCTATCATTGGTCGATGGCGGTTGGCTGGTCACTAGCCCTACTGAAGCCTCCAGGGCCATGATTGAGACCATGGAAATGGTTAATTTTTCCGGTGCGATCCTGTATCGTAAAAATACTTCCGGTACGGCACGGCATTCGGCGTCTCCTTTTCTTACATCGCCGGAACCGTCCGAACAAACCGTCATCAGCCCGGTTATCGAGGCTGAAAAGATTATGCCAAGGCCCAAGACGATGGCAGCGGTGAAGGAGTCGCCACAGGAACCGTCGGGCTATCATCAGGCTCTCGACCTCTACCGGCAAGGCGGATATGACAAAGCGGCAACGCAAGCCGCTACGCTTTTGGGCAACCGGCAAGATAAGCTTCAGGCATTGCATCTGCTCGCCAGAATCCACGCCAATCAAGGGGATCTGGCCAGAGCGCGGCAATGGTGCCTGCAAGCGATTGATGCCGACCGACTGGATCCGGTCGGCCATTATCTGCTCGCTGTCGTGCTGCTCGAGCAAGGGCTCGCAGATGACGGCAAACAGGAACTCAAGCGCACGCTGTACCTGGATCCGGATTTTGTGCTCGCCCATTTCATGCTCGGTAACCTGTATCGGCAACAGGGCAGCGGCAAGGAAGCCCGGAAACATTTTGACAACGCGCTGTTGTCGCTAGCGGCGCGTCCGCCGGAAGAACTCCTGCCAGAAGCGGAAGGCATGACGGCAGGCCGTTTGGCGGAAATCATCAACACCCTGCGCAAACAGGAGGAATCGGCATGAAAAAGCAGGATATCGGAACCTGTGTCCGGCCTGATCCGGGACAGGCGGCATCCCAGCCGCAACAATGGCAGGACATCCTCAAAGCCAGGGCCGAAGTACTCGCACAGGCGCCGGAACAGGAAGCGACGGAATGTATCGAGCTCGTGACCTTCCTGCTTGCCTACGAAACCTACGGTATCGAAACGGCCTGGGTGCGTGAAGTCCACCCGCTGAAAGACCTTACGCCGCTGCCGTGCACGCCGCCGTTCGTCGTCGGTATCGTCAATATACGTGGCCAAGTGATGTCGGTGATCGACATCAAAAAGTTCTTCGACTTGCCGGAAAAAGGTCTTACCGATCTCAATAAGATTATTATTCTTTCCGACGGCGTTATGGAATTCGGCATTTTGGCGGACGCGGTCATGGAGGTGAGGAATATCCCGCTGGAGGACATTCAGTCCGGACTGCCGACGCTCACCGGCATTCGCGAGGATTATCTGAGAGGAGTCACGGCAGAGCGGCTGGTGATTCTGGATGCGGTAAAGCTGCTGACGGACAACAGTATCATCGTGCACGAAGAGTTTGCGTAAATGAACAAGTCATCGGGCAGAAATAACGTACGGCACACTATGAATAAGGAGCTAACAACATGAAATTCTCAATCGGATCGAAACTGTGGGCAGGGTTTATCTCCATCCTGCTTGTGCTGATGATCATCGGTAGCATTTCCTACATGAATACGGCAAAACTGACCGATACTGCACGGTGGGTAAACCATACCTACAAGGTACTTACCAAGCTGCGTGAGCTGCTTTCCACGCTGCAGGACACGGAAATCGGCCAGCGTGGCTACATCATCACCGGCGAGGACCGGTATCTGGAACCCTATCAGGCGGCCGTACGCAATGTCGACAAGCTGCTTTTGGAGATTAAGCAGCTCACTGTGGACAATCAGGCTCAGCAGCGGCGTCTGGAAACAATCGGCTCGCTTGTTACCGGCAAGTTTGACGAACTCAAGGAAACCATAGACTTGCGTCGTAGCAAGGGCTTGGAGGCTGCGCGGGCGGTAGTGCTGTCGGACAAGGGCAAGAAACTGATGGACGAGCTGCGGGCGGTCGTGTGGGAAATGGAAGATCAGGAAAACGAGTTATTGAAACAACGGGAAGGCGAATCCGCAACCAGCTCGCAAAATACTGTCAGGTCGATCGTTTTCGGTTCTTTGTTTGCCTGCGCTCTGGTTATTGGGGGAGGTCTGTTTCTTACCCGGCATATTTCCAGACCGCTCAAAGAGGTTGCGGGCATCGCCGAACGTATCGCCTCCGGAGATTTGTCCATGACTCTCGCCGCCAGTCAGCGTACTGATGAAGTGGGGATGCTGATGCGGATGTTCGCCTGCATGCTTCAATCGCTTCAGGAAATGGCCGATATAGCAAAACAGATTGCCGCAGGCGATCTCATGGTGCAGGTAAAGCCGCAGTCGGATAAGGATACTTTGGGGAATGCGTTTGCCGACATGGTGAATAATCTGCGCAAGCTCACGCTGGAAATTCGCGACGGCACCAATATCCTGGCTTCTTCATCGACCGAGATATTGGCGACGACAACGCAGGTGGCGGCCGGTTCGGCGGAAACCGCGACGGCGGTCAGCGAAACCACTGCAACAGTCGAGGAAGTCAGGCAAACGGTGCAATTAGCCAACCAGAAAGCCAAACTGGTATCGGACAGCACGCAAAGGACCGCACAGATTTCGCAATCCGGAAGGCTGGCCGTAGAAGAACTGATCGCCGGAATGGAGAGCATCCGCGGGCAGACGGCATTGGCGGCGGAAAGCATTGTCAGGTTGAGTGAACAAAGCCAGGCTATCGGAGAGATCATCCTGACAGTCAACGACTTGGCTGAGCAGTCCAACCTGCTGGCGGTCAACGCGGCTATCGAAGCGGCCAAAGCAGGCGATCAGGGTAAGGGGTTTGCCGTCGTGGCACAGGAAATCAAGAGCCTCGCAGATCAGTCCAAACAGGCCACCGCCCAAGTGCGCAGCCTCCTCGGCGATATCCAGAAGGCGACCGGGGCGGCCGTGATGGCGACCGACCTGTGCGGCAAGGCGGTAGGGGCTGGAGCGCAGCAGTCCGATGCGGCCGGCGAGGCGATCCGCATACTGGCGGAAAATATCGCCGAGGCGGCGCAGGCGGCATTGCAGATCGCGGCGTCGAGCCAGCAGCAGTTAGTGGGAATGGATCAGGTGGCGTTGGCAATGGAGAATATCAAGCAGGCCAGTACGCAGAATATGGCCGGCACCGGGCAGGCCGAGGCTGCCGCACAAAATCTCCACGAGTTGGGGGGAAAGCTTAAGCAGTTGGTGGAGCTGTACAAAATTTAGGATACGGTCATTAACAATTTCCTGTCGAATGGGGCCCAGCACGAACGGCTTGACGATAGAAGACAGTGATTTCGGGAAGTTATTTTTAACCAAATCCTTAGCCGTAGGGTGCGCCCTACAAAAAATAATAAGCAGGAGATAACATGTATTTGAATCGTGCCGTTACCCGCCAGTTGCGCGAAACCACCTCATCGACCGAGGCGTGGAGCAAGTCAAGCAGGCTCAGACCGCCGCGCAAAGCCTGCATGAATTTGGCATCAAATTGAAACAATTAGCCGAGAACAATTAACGGGAGCGCCGATGCCTGAACAAAATAGCGATTTCCTCAAGCGTTTGCTCGCGATATTTAGGGTCGAGGCCCGGGAACATGTCGATGCGCTTTTTTCCGGGATCGGCGAGCTTGAGAAAACATCCGACGAAGCCAGACAAACCGAGTTGATCGAAACCATCTTTCGCGAAGCGCACAGCCTGAAAGGCGCGGCCCGCTCGGTGAATATGCAGCCGATCGAAGCGGCCTGCCAAGCGCTGGAAAGCACTTTCGCCTCCATGAAGAACAAACAGATAGCCCTTACGGCGGGATTGTTCGACCGCTTGCACCAGGACATCAAGCACTTGGGCGGACTGCTTGAACCTGTGCCGCAGGTAGAGTCCAAACCGCAAACCCGGCCTGTCGGTGAAGATAAGGTTGATAGGACGCCCGTGACGCAGCCCGAGTCACAGGTAGCGCTGGCGATGGACAATATCAAGCAAGCCAGCGCACAGAATATGGCCGGTACTCGGCAGGCTGAACCGGTGCGCAAAGAGAAGACGCCTGCGCAGGCACCCACGGCATTGGCTGCCCCGCCTCGCGCGCTGCCGGAAGAAAGGCAGGCGGCACTAGGAACGGTGAGAATTTCCACAGAAAAGCTGGATGCCATTTTTCTACAGAGTGAGGAAATGCTGGCTGTGAAGCTGTTGGCCCAACAACGTAGGCAGGATCTGCAAACGGTTCAGGCCATGGTAGCCGCATGGGGCAAGGACTGGTCAGGGAAAATGGCGCGCCACCCGGATTTTGATAGCGCACTGGCAAAACAACCGCAATGGCTGGAATGGGGCGAGCAGAATGCCGCCTTCATCAAGGCGCTGATCGGCCGGCTCGACGCGATGAACAAGGCGGCCGACCAGGATCAACGCATGCTGGGAAAAATGGTCGACGATCTGCTGGAGGACATGAAAAAAGTCCTGATGTTGCCCTTTTCAACGCTGACGGAAGTCTTTCCGAGACTGGTACGCGATCTCGCCAGAAACAGCGGCAAGGACATCGAAGTGGAAATCCGGGGTGGTGAGATTGAGGTCGACCGCAGGATACTGGAAGAAATTAAGGATCCGCTGATCCATCTGTTGCGCAATTGCGTCGATCACGGTATTGAGGTGCCGAAACAGCGGGCGGACAACGATAAGCCGCGATGCGGAAAAATCGACATCGTTATTTTTCCGCGTAGCGGCAACCGCGTTGAAATCGACGTCTCCGACGACGGCGCCGGAATCGATACCGCTAAAGTCAAAGCGTCTGCCGTTCGGCTCGGTTTTCTGGAACGGGGAGAGTCGTCCGGCCTGGATGACGGAGCGGCTGCGGAACTGATCTATCAATCGGGCGTTTCGACCAGCCCTATCATCACGGAAATATCCGGCAGGGGGCTAGGGCTTGCGATCGTACGGGAAAAAGTGGAGCGGCTGGGCGGCAGCATCGCGGTTGAAACCCATGCCGGCACCGGCACGACGTTCCGCATCGGGCTGCCGTTGACGCTTTCTTCCTACCGCGGTGTCGCGGTGCGCGTGGGTGAGCAAACATTCGTGCTGCCGACCAGCAATGTCGAACGTAGCGTCAGAATTCGTCAAGAAAACATACTAACGGTCGAAAACCGCGAAACGATCCGGCTCGGCGGCGAGACCTTGTCTCTGGTATGGCTCGGCGATGTACTTGATGTACCCCATCTGGACGCAAACGATGCAGGGTTCCTTCACGTACTGGTCTTGACGGCAATCGGCAAACATATTGCCTTTGTCGTAGATGAAGTGTTAACTGAACAGGAGGTGCTGGTCAAAAGCTTGGGACGGCAGCTTTCCAGGATACGCAACATCTCGGCCGCAACCATTCTCGGTTCAGGCAAAGTGGTGCCGATACTGAACGTTACCGATCTGATGAAATCCGCGCTACAGGTTGCGCACACCAGAACCAACGGCACAGTTGAACTCAAAGCGGAGACGAAAGCGCCGGCGCAAACCGTACTGGTCGTGGAAGACTCGATTACCGCGCGCAGCCTGCTCAAAGGTATTCTGGAGGTCGCAGGCTACAAGGTCTCTGCTGCGGTCGACGGCATTGACGGCTTGACCCAGTTGCGTAGCGGCGAATTCGATATCGTCGTATCGGACGTGGACATGCCGCGCATGAACGGCTTTGACCTGACCGCGAAGATCCGTAGCGACAAAAAACTGGCTGATTTGCCGGTCGTGTTGGTGACCGCGCTGGAATCGCGCGAAGACCGTGAGCGGGGTGTCGATGTCGGCGCCAATGCTTATATTGTCAAGCGAAGTTTCGAGCAGAGCAATTTGCTGGAAGTGGTGCGCAGACTCATTTAAGGAGAAAAGAATGCCAAAAAGCTCAACACGGAACACCATCCCGGAAGATTGGAGAGCGTAATGGTTGACAGCATGCCTGGCAATGCCAGCGGGCGTCCGCCTATTAGGGTGCTGGTGGTCGAAGACTCGCCTTCGGTGCGGGAGTTTCTCGTCTATTTGTTTGCCTCCGACCAGGAAATCCAGGTGATTGGTACGGCTAACAACGGTGAAGAAGCACTCGCGGCCGTCAAAGACAAAAAACCCGATGTGATCACGATGGATCTGCAGATGCCGAAAATGGACGGCTACACAGCAACCCGGGCTATCATGGAGAGCTTCCCTACGCCTATCGTCGTCGTGACCGGCAGCCCTTCCTCCGATACGATTGCGACCACCACCAACGCATTGGAAGCGGGCGCGCTGGCGGTCGTCAAAAGGCCGGTGGGCATCGGCCACCCGGATCATGCGGCGACAGCAAGGGAATTGATCCAGACCGTCAAGCTGATGTCGGAAGTCAAGGTTGTCAAACGCTGGACGCAGCGCTTAATACCTGCTTCGGAGGCCAATAAGCCGGTCCCGCCGGAACAGGCGACGCTGTCCAGGGAAGTGCGGATGGTGGCCATCGGTTCATCGACAGGAGGGCCGCTGGTATTGCAGCAAATATTATCGAAGCTCCCTAAGGGGTTTCATGTGCCCATTATCGTTGTCCAGCACATCGCACAAGGCTTTACCGAAGGCTTTGCACAATGGCTTGCGGAATCTTCGGGCTTTCCGGTCAGCGTGGCCGCAGAGGGCGAGCTGATGCAGCCCGGCCATGCCTATGTCGCGCCCAACGGCTTCCAGACCATAGTCGACGGCCATGGACGGATCGCGCTGCAAAACATCGGCACGGAGAATGGCCATCTGCCGTCGGTTTCGTGCCTGTTCCGTTCGGTCGCGTCAAGCTTCGGACCGGACGCAGTCGGGATACTGCTTACAGGCATGGGCAAGGATGGCGCCGTAGAGCTTGGCTTGATGAAGGAAAAAGGCGCCGTCACCTTTGCCCAGGACAAGGAAAGCTCTTTGGTGCACGGTATGCCGGGCGAGGCTATCGCGCTGGGTGCTGCATCGTATGTGCTGCCGCCGGATAGGATCGCCGAAATGCTGACGAATTTGACGAACCATTCAAGAAAAATTGGAGCGTAACTTATGAAATTCGATATGAATAGGAACAACACTGTCAGCGTTCTTATCGCCGAGGACAGCCGTACCCAGGCCGAACAACTTTGTTTCCTGCTTGAGCAACATGGCTATCGGGCGATTGTCACGGCTGACGGCAAGCAGGCGCTACAAGCAGCGATAGCGCAAAAACCGACGCTGGTCATCAGCGACATTATGATGCCGGAGATGGATGGCTATGAACTGTGCAAGGCGATCAAGTCCGATGAAAGATTGAAAGACATTCCGGTTATTCTGGTAACGTCGCTTTCCGATCCGCATGACGTGATACGTGGACTGGAGTGTGGGGCGGATAATTTCATCCGCAAGCCTTATGACGGCGATTACCTGGTGTCACGCATCAATTATTTGTTGATGAACCTTGAGCTGCGCAAGAACCAGAAGATGCAGTTGGGTGTGGAAATCGATCTCAGCGGCCATAAACATTTCATTACAGCCGAGCGCCAGCAAATCCTGGACCTGTTGATTTCGACATACGAGCAGGCCGTTCACGTCAATAAGGAATTAATACAGCGGGATAAGGAATTGATAGAATGCAATGAGGTGCTCAGCGGACTGTACCACATCGCAGACGGACTCAACCAGGCGGACAGCGAACAGACGGTGGCGGAGACAGTGTTGGAGCGCGCAATGAAGTTGCCGGGAGTCCAGGCCGGCTGGATCTGGTTGCGGGATGGCGAATCCGGTTTCAGACTTGCCGCCGAGCGTAACCTGCCGGCAGCGCCGGACGGGTCACCGGCCGCTTGCGATCGCCTTTGCGCGTGTCAGCGCAAACTGCTCTCCGGCGAAATGGATAATGCCGTCAATATCATCGAGTGCGCGCGCTTCAACAAAACGCTGAGTGAAACGGAAAGTTTGCGCCGCCATGCCAGTATTCCTCTGTGGACTAGCGATCATTATGCGCTGGGTATCATGAATTTGATCGGCTATGGAGGAGGCCTGTTTGATGAAAAAGTACTGAAAATATTGTTCGGCATCGGCAAGCAGGTAGCGGTGGCTTTGGAACGCGCCAAGCTGCACGATCATCTGGAGCAATTGGTCGAGGAAAGAACCGCCAAGCTCGCGGCGGAAATGGCGGAGCGCATACGTATCCAGGAAGAACAGGCGCGACTGGTGGCTATCATTGAGGCCACCTCCGACTTGGTGGCAACCGGAAGCATTGATGGCAGCGTACTGTATTACAATCCGGCCGGCAGGCGCATGTTGGGATTCGCGCCGGAGTTCGATCTATCCACGCTAAGTCTTTTCGAAACTCATCCCGCGTGGGCGGCTCAGTTGGTCAGGAACGAAGCCATTCCCTACGCGATTGAACATGGAACCTGGAGCGGTGAAACTGCGCTGCTCGGACCCGATGGCCGCGAGATTCCGGTTCTGCAATTGATTATCGCGCATAAAGATCACGATGGGGCTCTATCATACCTATCCACGATCATACGCGACATCACCCAGTATAAGAAGGCGGAGGAAGCGTTACGGGAAAGCGAAGAACGCTACCGGCGAATCACCGAGGGGATCACGGATTATCAGTATACGGTGCGCATCAAAAACGGTCGCGTTGTGGAAACCATACAAAGTCCGGCCTGCGTAACGGTGACAGGGTATACGGCGGAGGAGTTTGCGGCCAATCCCCATCTCTGGATTCAGATGGTCGTGCCGGAGGATCGCGCACTGGTCACGGAGCGCGTGCAGCAGATTTTGGCAGGGAATGACGGCTTGCCGATTGAACATCGCATCATTCGAAAAAATGGAGAGACTCGATGGATAAGTGACACGATCATCCTGTTCAAAGACGCCTCCGGAAAGCTCCTGTCCTACGACGGCGTGATCAAGGATATCACCGAGCGCAAATTGGTAGAGGAGACGGTGAAACGTCTCAACGAAGAGCTGGAAAGCAAAGTGGCGGCACGCACTACCGATTTGGAACTGGCACGGCAGGCGGCGGAGGTGGCTAATCGAGCCAAATCGACTTTTCTTGCTACGATGAGCCACGAGATCCGTACACCGATGAACGGCGTGATCGGTATGGTCGATATGTTGCATCAAAGCAGTCTGAAGGGCTATCAGGTGGAGATAGTCGATCTGATCCGCGAATCGGCGTATTCCCTGCTGGGTATTATCGAAGACATTCTCGATTTCTCCAAGATCGAGGCTGACAAGCTGGAGCTCGAAAGCGCGCCGATGGCGGTGACCGACATGGTGGAAAAAGTCTGCGCCATGCTGGACAATCTGGCCGAGAAAAAAAGAGTGGAACTCACCCTGTTCACCGATCCGGCGATTCCCTCGGAAGTTT
>CAZJOY010000121.1:0-12458 GCA_964547705.1 uncultured Methylobacter sp.
TCCCCATTGTACGGTCATTTTCTGCTGCATCTCAATGGGCAGGTCGTCAAACCATGCTTGATATTGGGCTGCCGATACGCGGCCGACGGCATGGCTAAGCTGTTCACTGGTCAGATAGGTGTTGTCGTAAGCGCAACGGTCGATCAGTTCGTGGATCAGCGCCGTGCCGCTTTCCGGTAGGTTGCCGATGTTGTAACCGGCAGCCTGCATGGCTTGTAGAATCCGCATCAATGATGCCGGTGCATCCAAGCCGACCGCATTGCCGATTTGCGACGCCTTGCTGTTGGAGTTGGTGAACACGAAGGCGATGCGCTTGTCGGCATTGTCCAGGCGTTTAAGCCTTGCAAAGCGGGAGGCGATTTGGGCGATACGCGCGACTCTATCCTGCAGGGGTTCGTATTCGATCAGTTCATTCGACAGGCCGGAGGCTTTCGCCTTGAACGACAGCGGTACGGTGATAACGCGTCCGTCGAATTCAGGCAATACGACGTTCATTGCCGCATCCAGCGGATTGAGGCCGCGCGCCGATTGTTCCCACTGATGCTGCATCATGCCGCTGGTGATAGCTTGCAGCACCGGCACATTGAGCTGTTCCAGTACCGATACCGACCAGCCTGCGGGTGTTGCTCCGCCCGGGGTGATTTCACCCATCGCAAACGCGGTGGTATTGATCAGTACGTCGATATGTTCGCCGCTAAAATAGCGTAATGCGGTC
Organism: uncultured Methylobacter sp.; assembly: GCA_964547705.1. Taxonomy (GTDB): domain Bacteria; phylum Pseudomonadota; class Gammaproteobacteria; order Methylococcales; family Methylomonadaceae; genus Methylobacter_A. The sequence continues at coordinate 716 of CAZJOY010000121.1, forward strand.
GGCAATGCATTGTCGCTGTGACCTGCGCGTAATGACGAGGTAAACACGGGCAATACGTTCAGGCCGCGCTTTTCCAATGCGTCAACCAAAGCATCGATGAAGCGCGTGTTGCCGCTCATCCAGTGGGCGCGATAAAACACGATGCCAATGCTGCCTCGTTCCGGCGCTCGCAAGGCAAGCCAGTCGTTTATGCCTGCATCTTGAGATAAATCGGGATGGTAAATACCATGTTCAGGTAAATTGACTGCCGGTTCAAAACCGAAGCCGGTCAGCAAAAAATGATCGGACAGATAGCGCAGCAGTTGCGCCATATTAACGCTGCCGCCGGCCTGGAAATACGCCTGTACCTGATGCAATACATCGGATGATACGGTGGACGCTGCCGCCAGTTCGGGGTCAGGCTCGCCAGTGCCGCTGATCGCGATTAATTGCCGTCCTTGGTTTTTGGCGTGACGAACGAGATCGGCAAAGCCAGGTACGCTGCCGAGACGGCCCAGCACGCGCAATACGATGATATTTGCCGAAGCGAGTTGATGTTGCAACAGCTCGGCCATTTGCGCGTCATTTTCCAAGGCCTGCAAGTTAATGCCGGTTACCTCCGGGAAATCATCCGGCATTTGCGCTAATGCACTTTGCAACACCATCAGGTCATTAGGCGCATGGGTCAGCAAAGCAATATTAGACATCGCCGCTACCTAAACGGTGGAAAACATGTTCCGCGACTTCGCTATCGTTTTCCAGATGCTCGCCGACGATGCGCTCCAATACCGCTTCATCAGTGCAGGAATACCAGACGCCTTCGGGATAAACGACCAGGATAGGGCCGTTTTTGCAGACCGCAAAACAGTTTGATCGGGTGCGTTTTATTTTGAGGTGGGGGCGGGCATCGATTTTTTGGCCCAGCTGTTGAAACGCCTCCGTATTGTTGCCGGAGCAGCGCGGGCCTGTACACATCAATACGTGCTTGTTGTGGGTTCTCATAAGTCCTTTTTGTAAAACCGGCCCATTAAACCGCCGATAGCCAGCCAGAAGACTGCGTTAGCAAAAACGGTTGCGACTATAAAAGATTGCGCCAATTCGGCAGGCGCGGCACTGCTGTGAACTTCAGGCTGCGGCGCGCTAATTAAATGAGGAGCTGCCAGTAACACGGCACCGAAAAACTTGTTGGTCCTGTTTTTGGCAAAGGCCAGCAGCGACAGGCCGAAGCCGGTATCAAACACCGTTATCAGCCACCAGCTTTGCCGGTCTGCGAGCTTGGCCGTTTCAGTGCCGGGAACTTCCGGCGGCAATCCTAAAGACGGCGCGACGAAAAAGGTTAGGTAGCCCGCGAGTCCCCACAACAGTCCCATGCGCCAATGTCCGGGGCGGCCGCGTAAGCACATGACCGAGCCCATCAGCAGAGCAAAACCAACGCCTAGGCTGATATTGGCTACCGCAGTAAAAAACGTTCGCTCCAAGCCGTTGTCAGGCTGCCATTCATGGTGTTCGTGACTATTTTCCGAGCTGGAAACAACAGCTGCGTCCTCGTAAACTTCGGCTTGAAGCAAGGTCGGAATAACTTGAATTTGTTGAACGGCGGTTAATAACAAACCCGCCAATAAGCCGGTCCAGAGAGCCGCGATAACAAGCTCTCTGAAAGTGGTCAGATTAATCATTAATGGCACGGAAAGCTTGCGGAGTGTCGTCCATCATGAGCAGCGTTATGGAGTTGTGCGGTTTCGGCAAAACCGGCGGCATACAGCAGCGCCAAGCCTAGCATGCCAGCCAGCATAGCGGGCAGGATTCTGTCTTTTAAGACTTCAGAGCGTGCTTGGGTTTGATCGTTGTCGAGCAGAACAGGTGTTGATGACATGTGTTTTCTCCTGAGTAAAGAAACAGCAAAGCCAGTAGCTTACCGGCGGAAATAATCTGTATGGGGAGAAAAACGAGACGGACGCGAAAGAGAGCATTCCATCTGAGCGCCCTCCGCGCACACAACGAATATTACTTCAGGCCGGTCTCCGGGCTCACAAGTTGAAAGTCTTGAACTTTCAAGGTTAGCGCCTTCCCATGATGCCACAGTGGCGATTGCGAACCTTTTACTTATTTACCGTTGCGGGGGCAGCGTGGGCTTTATTTGCCTCTGTTAAGCAAACTCACCAACTTCCCGTTTCAATTCTACGGACGACAGTCCATGAATACCTAAAGCAAGTCATACACCGCTAGTATATTCACTCGACAAAGAACTGGCAAGCATGAGTCACTTTGGTGTTCACAGGTATTTTGAGTTGAATTCATAATATCGCGATGTGGACTTAGGGTTAACTGATAGGTCAAGATGTCTTCGGTTTCTTGGCATGCTGTTGCTCCGGTGAGACTCGCAGTTCACCGATGCCGATTCGTAGTGCTTCGACATCGAGCTCATGTTCAAGACGATGCAGAACTTCGTCGCTGATTACGTCCTCGTTCCTAAGATTAATCACGGCCAAGCGCTCTGCTGTCAGAGTTTCGTGTCGCAAACGCCTGAATGCCTCGGTTATCTCTCTCGTGCATTTTGCGTCAGAGTCTTCGGCATCGACGTTGCGTTGCAATCGACGGTCATAGTGAACCCGTAGCTGTTCGATATGATCAGGAACCGGCCAATCTTCATCGACTATCGTATCAAGAAGGGTCAGAGCGGCTGTTGCTGCCCGTTCCCGAGCTTGCCTCATTTCATATTCAATGCTTTTGTCTTCATCTAAATCCAGTAAGCGGATCAGCAATGGAAGTGACAAGCCCTGCAATACTAACGTGACCAGAATGACCATGAACGCTATCAAAATTATTTCCGCACGAAACGGAAAGGGAGTCTCGGTGGCAGTCACGAACGGCAGAGACATTGCCGCAGCAAGAGAGACAACTCCGCGCATACCGCTCCAGCCTAAAATAAACAGATTCGGCCAGGACGGCATCGGATCGCGTTTGCGTAGCGACGAGCTCAGGAATCGAGGCACCCAGGCCGCAGCAGGGACCCATACCAGGCGTACAGCGATGGCTGTCGCACTGACCAGTATGCCGTTCACCGTGAGTAACGCCAATTGGCTGGATGGAATCGCCTCTCGGAGAGTATCTAGTTGCAGGCCGATCAGGATGAAAATGATGCCATTGAGCATGAATACCAGCAGATCCCACACCGCTCTTGCTTGGATTCGAGTAATTGGCGCAACGATTGCGCTAAAGTGTTGGCGGATATAAAGACCTCCAGTCACGCAAGCTAACACAGACGAAGCCTGAGCCTGTTCGGCCAGAACCCAGGCAATGTAAGGCGCTAACAAGGTAATGGCGATTTCGCTGAAGCTGTCTTCGGTCAGGCGTAAAACCCAGCAACATACAATGCCGACAACGATCCCGACAGCGATGCCCATGCTTGCCGCAAGAAAGAAGTCCATGAGGGTATGACTTAATTCAAATTTTCCACTGACCACCGCTGCAAGCGCTGCACGATAAAGCACCAGAGCGGTCGCATCGTTTACCAGACTTTCGCCCTCCAATATGGTAACGGCCCGGCGAGGGATGTGCAGTTGCTTCATAATCGCGGTAGCCGAGACAGCATCGGGCGGGGAAACAATGGCTCCCAAAACAATGGCTCCGGCCCATTCAAGGCCCGGCAACACTGCATGAGCGACGCTAGCCACCGCTGCCGTTGTAGCGAGCACTAAGCCTACGGCCAATAGTGTGATCGGCCGGACATTTGCACGAAAGTCCCGCCAAGATGTGAAATAGGCGGCTGCCCAGAGAAGGGGCGGCAGGAAGACCAGGAATATGAGATCCGGCTCAAGACGAACTGTGGGCAGGCCGGGTATAAAGCTTAAGATTAAGCCTCCGATTACCAGTAAAATCGGATAAGGAATCGCAAGTCTGCGCGCAATCGTCGTCAAGGCCAGTACAGCGATTAATAATAGAATAATTATCTTAAGTTGTTGAATATTATCCATATGTTTTCCCCATTATTCTGCCGAAAATATTCAAAAGCCTTAAATTACGCTTTATTTGCGGGCAAAATTATAAATAGTGTATTTAAGTGAGGTTAGAGATACAGATTGGCGTGTAAAAATTGGATCGTTTTGAAATGAATGTTGTTTTGAATCGCTGGTGTTTTTTGTCATGATATAGACAGTGTCTGGATTCCCATACAATTTATCATCTGCCCATAAAAATCTCTATACCGAAGTGGGCAAGAAAATATCATTAAATCCTGTATTAGGCAGGCCTCTCATTCCGATCATGGATAGGTTCAGCTTAAATTTTCATGGACTGAACTTTCAGCGTTTCAGACCAAAATGATTGTTTTTTGAATCAGGTTGGGTGGTCATGGCACTTTCAAGCCTGTAAAATAAAATCTCCTGCAAAAAATTAAAGGTAATTTTTTTTGCGCGCTTCTTTTTAATAACAACGAGTTACGGAATAATTTATGTGTTTTAGTGCTGATATGTCTCTTGGACTGGGGCTGGCTGGACTGGCCGCATCTAGTGTTACTTTGCTTGATAAAAGCGAGCCTCTTTGGGTTCGAATTGCCAGGTTTTACGCTATTTTTCATTTTTCGTTGATGGAATTTATTCAGTATTTCGCTTACCCGGTTGCGGATCAATGCGGCTATGGTACGAATCAACTTTTGAGTGAGCTGTCGGTCTACCATATCAGCTTGCAGGCATTGGCAATTATGCCGGCGCTGGCAACGTATTCATCCGATAAAACCGCGCTGAAAAAAGCGACGATCATCGGCGTCATACTCAGCTCGTCATTCCTGGTTTTCAGTTTCCTGCCCAAAGAATGGCAGTTGTCTGATATTGCTCCAAATTTTATAGGCAATATGATTTCGTGCTTATTTATGGGCAAATACCATATCGGTTACCACATCGCCAGTGCATATGGCTTGCTGGTTACATGGGGTTCGCTGTTTGGTTTGGCGATTAGCGGTTTTGTCTGGAAAGATAACTGGCGTATCGCTTCGTATCATTTTGGCATGGCTATTATGACGCTGTTCATGCCCCAATGGATATTCGGCGTCTCAACCGGCGAAGCCGCGGCGATGTATTGTTTTTATTCCATACCGATCACCGTCAGCTTTATGCCGTACTTTAAAAAGTTTTTTACCGCACCAGCGGCAACGGGTGAACGTAATTTCGCCTATTAATTATGATGAATCCTGGCTATATGCCGGGATTTGATTGCTACAAAAATAAGCCCGACTCATTTTCTTAATCATGTTTTTTGCCAAAGATTTTATTGAAACTGCTGAAGGGCTTATCTTTGCTGTGGTAGAGCAGGGACTGGAAGATGGCAAAGCACTGTGTTTTTTACGCTATGTGTTGACATCTTCCGGGTGGAAAAAAGTTGCGACTGAGCAAGCCAATGATCTCCTGCAACAACAGTACCCCGATTATCTACATTACTCCCCGATTTTAGACGCGCATTTGCATGCGGTCGCCATCGCTCGAATCGTTAAGCATCATCAGCCCAAACACAGGTTGCAGCAACTCATGCAAGCCAGTCGGCACGGTGCTGTCGAGCAGGATTTGATCAGGTTGTGCGGATTATTTGAGCAATACGGGCTGGATTTGACGCAAACCGGGGTCACGGGTTCCATTCTGGTCGGTGTGCAAAATCCGGATTCGGATATCGATTTGATATGTTACGGCAGGGATATTTTTCATCAATGCCGGGCAATTACCCGTAAGCTGATTGAGTCGGGGGCTTTACAGGAGCTGAATGATCGGGACTGGCAACAATCTTACGATCGCCGTTCATGTGAGTTAAGTTATGACGATTATGTCTGGCATGAGAGGCGCAAATGCAATAAGGCCGTCATTAACGGACGGAAATTCGATTTGAATTTTATCGATGACGGCGCAAGTGCTGAACCCGTTGTATATCAAAAACGCGGGACAGTTACGTTGCAATGCCGGGTCGTTGATGATGCCCGTGCATTCGATTATCCGGCTGAATTTAAGATAGATCATCAACAGATCGGTTCTATTGTCAGCTTTACGGCGACTTATACGGGGCAGGCTATCAGCGGCGAAATAGTCGAAGTGGCAGGTGTTCTGGAACAGTCGGAACAAGGCCTTAAACGCATCGTAGTCGGCTCCAGCCGTGAGGCGCACGGGGAATATATCAAGGTTATTGAATGCGTAAGTTAGCGGATTTTTCCGCGGTTATTTTCGACATGGATGGCCTGGTTTTGGATACCGAGAGTACCTATGTTGTCGCTTGGAAACAGGCCGCAAGCGCGATGGGCTATGATTTTCCGGATGATTTTTGCTTATTGCTGTCAGGCCTGCATTACCGGGATGTGACGCAGAAATTGATAGAATATTGCGGGACTGAGTTTGATCTGCAAGCTTTCAACCGTTTAAGCGCGGAAGTTTGGCGCGATTACGTTAGTGTCCACGGCATAAAAGTCAATCCCGGTTTTACCGAATTGCTGGACTTGCTGAATCGAAACAATATCCCTTATTGCCTAGCGACTAACAGCGCGACTGTCAATGCGCTGGAATGTCTTGAGTTGGCCGGTATCGAAAATGTTTTTTCGCTGATTGTCACCCGCGATCATGTGCCATGCGGAAAGCCGGAACCGGACATTTTTTTAAAAGCCGCGGAATTATTGCAAGTCGACATCAGCCGGTGCCTGGTACTTGAAGATTCCCATGCCGGGATACTGGCGGCATCGAGGTCCGGGGCTATTTCGGTGTTTATACCGTCAATAGCGCAGGTCGATCCGCTGACAGCTGAGCTATGCGATTTGATGGTCAGTAATCTGGCCGAATTGACGGACATCATCGGCGCTTAGTCTTTTTCGTGTTACGGGCCATGGGTTTTAGAATAAAAAGAATTCACCACGAAGTCACGAAGGACACGAAGAGATAAAACTTCGTGTCCTTCGTGACTTCGTGGTGAAAAATGCTTTTAGTGCCGTAGGATGTGGTGAGCGTAGCGAACCGTATCATAAGGATATCGATTTCTGTGCTATGGGGCTTGCCATCGACAAGCCTTTATTTCGTCAACCCAATTAAACGCCGCTCACCGGCTTCGCAATAGCTCGCCCACATCTGTTCGTACAAGCCTTGCAGGTGATGCACATAGGTATCGATGTCGCACAGTGGTGAAGCTGACATTTGCGCGCGTAAATGCGGGCGATTTTCGCGCCAGAAGTTGCATTGTTCGGCCACACGAGCCGCTTTCGCCACATAGTCGGTCTCATCTTCCGCCGCCGCCCAGTCCGGATGCTCCAGCGTATCGAGGAAGCTGGCGCCCATGCGGCTGACAAAATTGTCGCCGGCCAGGCTGATGACCGGCACGCCCATCCACAACGCTTGCAGCGTGGTGGTGCCGCCGTTGTAAGGCGCAGGATCCAACGCAATGTCAATGTCTCCGTATTCCTGCATCATATCGGCCAGCCCGCTAGGTCCGCGAAATATCAGGCGCTCCGGCGCGATGCCCTGTTCAGCGAACAAATCGGCAAACCGGGCCCGCACCGCGGCGTCCTTTAATGACGGGGCTTTCAATAGCAGCCTTGAATCCGGCACCGCCTGTAACACCTTTGCCCACAGCGCAATAGTTTTGGGCGAAAGCTTCATCGCATTATTGAACGAGCCGAACACCACCGGTATTCCGGCTGGCCGTGGCGGCGGCAACGGATAGCCATCGACCGGCGCCCAGCAGAACACACTACCTGGCAACTGCGCCAAGCCTTCGCTGTATAAGTGCGCGTGTTCGGCGGGCGTCACCGCCGCATCGCCGATAATCCAATCCATCGTCGACAAGCCGGTGGAATACGGATAACCCAGGAAAGTCGCCTGCACCGGGGCCGCGCGCATTGCAAATACGCCCAGGCGATGCGTTGCGGTGTGTCCTGCCAGATCGACCAGCACATCGATGCCGTCGTCGATAATCGCCTGTTGCAACGCGGCGTCATCCAGATTTGCAGCCTCCAGCCAGCGGTCGGCGCAAGCCTTGGCTTGGCGCGTATACTCATCGTGCATCGTGCCGGTGTGATAAATGCAGATTTCAAAACGGCTGTGATCGTGGCGCAGCAGTACCGGCAGCATAAAAATATTAACCGGATGCTGGCGATGCAAATCTCCGGTCACATAACCGATACGCAAGCGCGAGCGGGTTGAATGCTGATTGGCGAAAACGGCTTTTTGAACCACAGCCGCTTCAATCGGCGCGCACAAACGACGGTGCAAAGCCGCCACCTCGGCAGCAGCGAGCCCATCATGATACAGCGACGTCATCGCCACGCTGGAGGCCAGCCGGGACAGCGGATCGCCGCCTGTTTCGTAAGCGCTTTGCAAGGTTGACAGATGTCCTTTGGCATCGCCCATACGCCCTTGCAGCCCGGCTTCAAGCAATGCCGCGTCCCGGTTGCCCGGCGCCAATTCTTTCACCCGGTCCAGACTGATCCTGCAATCGGCCAAGGCATACACTTCGGACTGAATCTTCACCAGTGCCAGCCAAGTGGGTACGTGATCCGGGCTCAAATCGAGCGCTTTTTGCAGAATCGAAATCGCCTCCTGCCAATAGTTATGGCTATACACCCTGGACGACAGATTGAGCAAAAAATCGGGGTTCGACGACAACGAAGCGCGGGTAAAAGCCTTTTCCGCAGCGACGGTATTGCCCGCTTGCAACAGCGCTTCCCCCAAATACATCATCGATCCGCAGCGCATCGGCCTAACCTCAAGCAAGCCGGACAACGCGGCGACAGCCCCTTGCTCATCGCCGGCATTCAGGCGCCAGACGCCCAGCCAGTGCAGAGACTCGCCGGGAATCACTTCCAACGCCTGGGCCTGTGCAAAAGCATGTCGATGATTTTGCGACTGATCCGGCACGTCCATCCCCGGCATTTCGAGCAGCCGGGCCAGATACAACCAGGTCAGCCAGTCGCCGGGTTCCTGGACGGCCATCGTAGCAAAATGTTCCGCAAAAGCGGCGGCTTCCGGTAACGCAGCCCGCCCCAGCAGCGCATCGCCCGTCGTTGCATCCTGCCAGTTTTCAATATTCAGAGCATCCAGTTGCGGACGCAAGGCGGCATCGCAACGCAAGGCCTGCCGTGCGGCATAGCTCGCTTGCCACGGCAAGCCGTTATTTGCATACCGTCTTGCCAGCTCCAGCCATACCAATGCCTGGACGGGAAATTGCTTTAACAACTGCCAGAGTATAGTCATGTTTTGTGATTCTAAAGTCATTGTGTACCTTGCATTATGGCTATTATTAGCCACGGATTAAGCTAAAAGCAGGAGACCAACTCATGCCGGTCATTCCGCTTACCCCAACACAATCCCGCCCCCGACATAGGCCGTGGTATCGATCACTCCAACCGCGATCACAAACACCTCGGCGCGGCTTAAACCGTGGTCGATCTGGTCGACCCAGTACTGCAAGTCCGCACCGCTGACCGGCGTGCCCAAGGCTTCGGCGCTCAAGGTTTGCACAAAAGCGCTGTTGTCCAGCGCCCCCCAATACTGGCCGTAGCCGTAGCCGTCGCCTTGCGTTTGGCTTTGCGCCAGTTGCAACAGGCTTTGCTGCCGATCGTTAAATAGGTTTAGCCCCTCCAGAGTCGCCGCCCCGTGGCTGACCAAGTCGGACAGCACAGCCGCCGATTTCAACGCGGCCGCGTCCAGATTGCTGGCCCCGGACGCCAACGTCCGGTCGCCGAACTCGACCGACTCAATGCCCAGCAAGGTATCGGTGTCGGTCGCCGGCGAACTGCGCAGTTGCAGTTGCAATTGACCGTCCTTGTTGACCCGGAACTGGTAGTCGCCCGCATTGCCGAACAGCCTTGCCACATCGACACCGGTGCCGCCGTCCAGCACATCGCTGCCCCGGCCGCCGATCAGCAGGTCGTTGCCGTCGCCGCCCCGCAGCATATCGTTGCCGGTATCGGCGGACCAGCCGGTTTCACCCAATTGCAGCGACTGGGTCAGTGTTAAATTGCCCTGGCTGTCCCGTAGCGTATTGCGCAGATTGTCATGACGGGCCAGATATAGCAGGCCATCGGCCCAACTGCCGCCGTGGTTGATGAAATCACCCCCCGTTTTGACCATGTCCGGCGTGGCCGCGTTCGCGCCCCAAACCCAATTGATCAACCGGCTGACCTGCGTTTCAACCGATGTCGCCTGAACGCCGGCCTGACTTAAATACGCGTCCTAAGCCAATTGCCCAAGGCCCGGCGCATTAAGGCCCAGGCTCACGATGCCGTTCATTTCCTGAGTGCTGGGCAGACGATGCGCCACCGCCTGATAAAGCAGCGCGACCGATTCCAGCGTGGCCGCATCCTGTTGGCTGAAAGCAATGCGGGCATCGAGCGGCGCCGCGCCTAGCTTCAATGCGTCGGCATGACCGCTCCAGTTCGGGGCCGACGCCAAGTCACTGTCGGCCGCAACAAAGCGCGCTTGCACGACACCGTGCGTATCCACGCTAAAGCGCCAAGTGCCGGCATCGCTTTGTCCGCCCTGCAACAGATCGTCGCCGCTGCCGCCTTCCAGCGTATCGTTGCCGTCGCCGCCGACCACGCGGTCATTGCCCTCGTCGCCATAGAGCTTGTCGTTACCGCCTTTGGAGCCGACCGTATCGTCGCCGCCGCCGCCATGTAATTCATCGTCGTCGGGGCCGAGCACCATGTATTGCACCGAGCCGTCGGCCGTCACCACGTTCGGGCCTTCGCCGCCGGTCACACGAATCGCGCCGATGACCATAGCAAACTCAACATTGTTCAGGATCAACACCGTGCCGGACGGCAGCTTGCGCACATCGATGACCAACGCTTCCTGGCCGTTTGCCGAGCTGCCGTCAATGACGATCGGGGCCGAAGGCGGCGTATTGGTTGCAGACTGGAAAGAAACGCTACGCACGGTCACCGGCTCGCCGCTACCGGCGCCGGCGACGAAGTTGTCTATCCGGGTCTGTTCCTCCGGTGAGAGATTGCCGGCCTGCTGCATGACCGCCTCGTTGAGCTGGTCACTCAACGAGGGCTGAATGCCGCCGGTGAAACCTTGGGACGACAGCCCGACGCCGGGCGGCACGCTGGCCTGTAACGACACAGTGCCGGCGTTGTCCTGGACCAGCGGCACATGGGCCGAGGGGGCCGGCTGCCCGGCGTTGGGCTGCGACACCGGAACGATAGGCACTTCCGTCGTCGTGACTTCCAGCACCTGTCCCGTGACCGGGTCGGTCACTTGCGTGGTCGTGGTTTTGCCGGCGACCGTGCCATCGTCGCCCGTCGTTGACGGTGTTGGATCCGGCGTCGGCGCCGGAGCCGGAGCGGGCACAGGCGTCGGTGTAGGCACAGGCGTTGGTGTGGGCACAGGCGTTGGTGTGGGCACAGGTGTTGGTGTGGGCACAGGCGTCGGTGTAGGCACAGGCGTTGGCGTGGGCACCGGCGTTGGTGTGGGTACCGGCGTTGGTGTAGGCACCGGCGTTGGTGTGGGTACCGGAGTTGGTGTCGGCACCGGAGTGGGTGTTGGCACCGGAGCGGGCACAGGCGCCGGCATGGTGTTGATCAGTACCTGCGCGGCGGCGGTGTTGTGGTTGAACACATTGTAGGTGTGACCGCCGTTGGTCACGGTGCCGGCATTCGTCCAGTCGGCAAGGTCGGTCAGCGTCGCGGTATCGCCATGGTTGCCGTCGATGACCAGTTGGTGCCGTTGCACGGTTGCGCCGAGACCCGTCCAGCCGTTGCCGCTGTTGAACAGGTTCATGGCGGCCATGTCGACGACATCTT
>CAZJOY010000122.1:0-12253 GCA_964547705.1 uncultured Methylobacter sp.
CGCCAATTTCTGCATTAATTCTTCGTTTTGCGCAGGCCAGATAAAACTGATTAAACGGCCGCCTTCGGGTAACAGGTCGATTTCGTCCAGCGCCAGCTCTGGATGCTGCTCCGGCGCGCGAACTTTCATGACAATGTCCGCTGATTTCCATAGCGTCTTGGCATTATCGACGACTTCAACGCCCACTTCCTTGTAGGCTTCATCGGAAATATTAGCTTCAAGTCCAGCTCCGCTTTCGACCAGGACGGAAAAACCCAGTTTTATAATTTGTTCTGCGGCCTCAGGCGTTGTGGCCACACGTTTTTCACCTGGATGAATCTCTTTAGGTATACCAATCTTCATAAAGTCTCCAATGGGAGTAGTTTAGAGCATAGTGTTCAGAGGCTTTAACCTCATTCAAAACCTCAGCATGGAGGATAGGAGATTAGGCAGGGTTTTTCAATAAAAACATAAAAGGTGGGGCAATTGTTGATTTTTAGAAAACAAATATTTTTTAAAGGTATGGTTATGAAATTGGCTGTTTTCTGAGACTGTATAAAGCTCAATTAATGCGTCGCCGCTTTTCTCCAGCTAGGCGTTGAAGCCGGCATAGTGGCCGAAGAAATGGTGCTGGTCCTTGCCGTACCAGGATGGGGTTTGGTTAGCCATGCTCATGAATCAGGCGGCGGCTTGCTCGACAATCGCATCGGCGAGCTGGAGTTGCGTGGCGGCGATATGGCTTTGAAGGGGGCGCAGAGGTTCATCAGTTCATCGACTTTGGCGACTATGTGTTCTAGCATAGGTGGTGAGCAGGTTGCGGGGATCGGTAATGATGGTGATTTGCCCCAGACTGTCATAGGTGGCATCGATTTGGACAAGGGGGCTGCCTGTGATCGTCGGGTGCGGCCACACCGGGGGGCAAAGCGTCGTACTGGGTCTGGCGGATGCGCCCAAGAGTGTCAGTGATTTGGGGCAGTTTGCCGTTGACATCGTACTGGTAGGTGGTGACGGCCAGAGCCTGAAGATGGCGTTGAATGATCGCGACCGTCTCAAGGTGACAATCCTCCCGTGCGGTTCGTACCTCAGCGCACGCTACGGGTTACCCGCTTTGGTACAGATTTCCAAATCTCAATAACACTGGCATCGAAAACCCGACAATATCAGAGCGCGCAAGAATTACGGTCGATTGCTATGGTCCCGATCTGAAAACCGCTTTGCCCGCGATAATGATGAAGGATGCTTACCTGTTCATCGATCAGCGGTTTTAACAGTTGCGAGCCGCAAGAGGATTTTTTCAGTAATGGTCCGAAAGCCGTGTTGAAAAGTTCGGCGGGGAGTTGGTTCGAAGCTGATACGTTGACCAGGGTATAAGTCAGGCTGATTTTCGGTCCCGGTCCCGCTTCAACACCGTCGAATCGAGTATAAACGTCGATCATTTCCGGCGTGCTGTTTTTGATGACTCCAGCTGCGGCCTGAATTCGCTGATCGAGAGTGAAATTAATATTCGCACTCGCTTGCGTCGGTTCCCTATCCGGCGCTTCGTGCGCCAACGGCGCCTGTTTTGCTTCCACATGCTTTGGCAGGGCTTCTGGAGCGGTTTGATCGTCGTCAAAAACACGGTATGCATTGGAAGCAGAATTTTGAGTTTGCTCATTCGATTGAAGCTGTTTGGCCCGCATCGTATAGCTTTGATAGGCAGGCAAGGCAATGGCGGCGAGAACACCGATGAGGGCGATGGTCGTCAACACCATGCCGCTTTTTCCCAAGCGAGGCACGAACAAGGCGAGCAGCCAGGATAATTTATGATGCGGCGGTAAAAAATCGTCCGGGTCGTGAAGACGCATGGCCCGTTTGCTCAGCCATGGATAATCGGCCACCAGTTCATGAAAAGACATCCAAAAGCCGCTGCTTTCGTAAGCTTGACATGTATATACAGGTATATCTGTCGAGAGCCATCTTTTTCGACCGGCGGCAAGTGCGATCAGTCCCTGGACTGCGCTCCGGGAGTTTTTACAGCAAGCACGGCCGAATTGGTCGCAACTGTATTCTCGGGCACGGGAGTAAGCCGATCCGATTAACGGCAAAATACCGGACGGCCAAAGATAAGGCCCCAAGAATAGGTGTCCGCTTCTAATGTGCCCCAGTTCATGGCCGATATAAAAATTAACGGCTTCCGGGTTTTCGGATAAAGCATCGACGATATCGGAATGCAAAACGATCCAATGCTTGCCTAAAAAGCGCGCAGCAAAGGCATTCATGATGCCGTCGCCGTTGATCAGATAGATTCCGGGCTGTTGCTTGATGCCCAGCACAACGCAGCAATTTTTGAAATGTTCGTACAGGTCCGGAAACTGCTCATCGCTGACTTTAATCCCATTGCCTTTGATCCAGGCTATCAGGGCCGATTGTGTAAAGAGATAACTGACGGCGAATATTGCCGCATAAATTAACGCCTTTCCTAAAGTTAGGGTGATGATTGTCAGCCAGAATAGAGTCGATAAAATTAAATGGATTATGAACAGAGGGCGTTCATGTTTATCGGCCAGCTCATTGGGATTAACGGTTCGTTGTTGTGGATGCATTGTAAGGGCTTAAATGATTTTTAGAATCTACTCACCCCTTATAACGTGTGTTGATGTAGGCAATTGATTGCCTACACGCTCATTTCTAAGTGGGCGAGTAGTTACGTTTTTATTGTAATTTTTCAATGTTGGTCTCAGCCACTCATTGTTGTAGACTGATGGTACTAACAATATAGCTGAGCGGTCAAGAAACCGCTTTTTGCTTAGTATCCAGCATAAAAGAAAAGAGAGGGGCTGTTGTTTTGCAGTTAAACAAATTATTTACCATTGTGCAAAACCGGAGCGTAATTCTTCTTGCCGTATTTCTCGTCGCCTGCAATTTTTCGCAATCTACAGGCTCTGTCGGGCGGTTTGTCAACCAGTTTTCCAACTTCGAGACCGTCGTTCTCGATTTCTATTACACCGAAGGCAAATTGCCCGAGATCAGGCACGAACGGCAATTGCAGGCAGCAACCGGATTTTGGCATGAACTGGTCGTCGAAGGCCCAGGAAAATACCGTTTCGATCTGGATATAAACCAATATAAAAAGTTGCCTGTCTATATATTGGTTAGCGAAAGAAATCCCGCTTCGCATCCACCCCTCGAATTCCAATGCCTGTATCGGGATAAGGAATTCGCAGCTGTTTTTAATTCGTCGTTTTGCCGTTACAGCCATGACCTGCCCGTAAAGCAAACGGATACCGGGGAAAAGGAAGAACCGTCCAACGACGGCAACCGGATCTCGGCTGAATTATCGCAACGTTACCGGGAGGAACTTCATGCTAGTCAGGTGCTGGAGCTTGAACGCTGCCTAAAAGAATGGGGTATCGCTTGGAAATTGCCCTATGCGCCCATTTTGTCGGGCCGGTGTGAATCAGAAGCTGTTTCGAGCACCGGAGAAAGCCCTTATTTTACCGGCCAAGGACGGAAAACGATCGTGCATTTGAACATCGATTACACTCCGCTGTTTTCTGAACAACAAGGCCGAGACCAGGTAAACGAAAAGCTAACAGCAATTTATGCCCATTTTGAGGCCTTGTTTACTAGACAAGGCTTTTCAAAAGTTGCCGGCGACTTTCCTCATAGCGCGAGCTTTATGCGCACGGCCGGCGAAAAACCGCTAAGGGTTTATATTACGAGGCAAAGCTCAAACACGCTTGAGTTGTTACTGGAACAAGTTCGTGTCTTAAAATCCGGCGTTAAATTGCAGCAACCGCCCACGGAGGAATTTTTCAACCTTTTTAAGAACGGTTTGTATGGAAATTTGTTTTTATTGCCGCAGGGACGGTTGGCGGAAGAACAAATCGTCGGCGGCTACACCATTGAAAATCCGCTGCCAGTTGACGGGCCGCCTTTGTTCATTACACCTTATTGGGATGAATTCGTTCAATATCAAAGAAGCGTGAATATACCCAGTAACAAACTGTTCACCTTCCATTATCCTAACTCGATAACTTTAGGCGAGCTGATCGGGGTCTACCGCGAGGTTTTAAGCAATGCCGGCTGGCAAATCCATGAAGAAACCGGCCATTCGATAAGTGCGTCGTACGCCTTGACGGATAGAACATTGTCATTAATCTTGAAAATTTGGGACGACAATGAACATGTGGTCCGGATTGAGCTCGGCGATCCCTTGTTCAGCTCGTTGGAAGCAATCGTCACAAACTCATTAAGCAGGCGTTACGATTACATCTTTACCCCGATTTTTAGGGCCGATAATAGCATGACAGCACACACCGAGTTGCAGATTTCTGTCTTGCAGCAACATCTAAAAAGGAATTTCGATTCGCCTAGGGAAGGACTGGCGTTCAGCCCGGTGCTGGCCGAGGCGGATAAAAACAATCCTGAATTACTGGCCCAGGCAGTTAGAGAAACGCAAAAAATAGCCGATGTATTTCTTGAAACAGGCATACCGGCACATAAGGTGCGCCTCGTGTTTGAACCGGAAGTTGCGAAGCAGGCGTCTAAGCACTTTCATCACGGAGCCCGGGTTGAGGACTTTTTCTGCCGGACGGTAAAGGCTAAGGAGTCTAAAGAAAATGCCGACACTTGTGAATGCCGCACGCATTTTAAGGTCATCGAAGTAATACCGGGAGCGTGCCAATGAAAGTATGCCGGTTAATACTGTTGATTTTTGTATTGGTCGGTTGTAGCGCCGACATCCCGGAATTTATCGATCCGGCCGAATATATCGCACTTCAAGATCAGCCAGACGATTACGGCGGACTGGCCCGTATCGCCCATCAATATGCTAACCGGCAGGCCATCGTCGCTTATCTTGAAAAAAGAAACTATCGATGCAGCCGCCTTGAAAAAATCGCGCCGGCGCCGAATGGGCAAATTGTGACCGATTGCCGGTATGCCGGGATCGATTTATTACCGGGGATTAAAACCGTGTATCTGTTGTCCCAATCCGGCGTCATTCGCAAAGCGGTCGGCAGACGAGAGTTTCCAGCCGGGTTTTACCCGTCGTTTTTGAAAAAACGGTTCGATTCCAAGTTTTCCCCACCGGGTATTAATTTCCCCAACATCCAGCGTTTTGCCGACTTTGTTGCGAATAACCTGGAAATCACCAATACCAATAATTGTTTGGATGCCGATGCTGTCTGGCCCGGTGCCCAAGCCGAATGCCGGCAATGGCGCGACAAGATGAGGCAGGGTTGGCCACGTTGGGAAGGACATCCTGTAGATGCCGATTCGATTACGGCGGCGGTTTCGCGGCTGAGGAGAAAGGGCTTCGATTGTCCCGAATTTCCGGCCGGCCATGGTGTATTCACTGCTTCGATTTTGCTGGACAAGGATACCGCCTGGTTGCAGTGCGAGAACCGGTCATTGTCGGGCCAAATGCAACGGGTCTTATTGGGGCTTAGGCTTGAAGACAGCGCACTATACCGCTTACGAGTCGAACTGGAGACGGAGCGGCTGGATATTCCCTTGAAAACCGTCGCACCAAATTCCCATGTCAGTGATCGCAACGTCATTGTTCAAACCGATGACGGCACGGTTAAAACGGTCAGCCTCATTATTGAAAAGAATCGTAATCTGCGCGACTTGGATATTTCCAGCGTGGACTTTGATTCACGTCGGCGATTGCTTTCGGCAACCGTTTGGCAAGCCGGCATTGTCGATGAAACTTATCGGGAACTAACTTCGATACCTAAGCTGCAACAGCTTGACCGGCTAGCCTATTTGTTTGTCCGTTTGGGCCCTAAAGTATTAAACGAGTGGCGGACGGCGCTCAAAGGATTGAAGCTCGAATTGCTGGCGTCTATTGTCATTGCCGAGTGCATGCAAGGAAATGCCAACCAAGCCGCACAATGCTTCTTACCTCATTTGGCCGCCGATCCACGGTTAGCACCGTTTTTTACAGAAGCGATTGTTGAAATCGAACCCTACGCTGAGGGGCTGTCCAATGAACACACGGTGAAAAAGCGTCTAAATACGCTGTCCAATGCACTCATGGCGTATCGGCATTTTTTAATTGCCGGCACGAAAATGGAGTCTCCCAGTTGACATTTTATTAACCCGGCTCTAATTTTTCTTGGCGTCCCATTTGGTCTGAGCTTGTCGAAGCCTGATTGGATATGCCCTTCGACAGGCGGTATTTAAGGGCCGGATTAATATTGTAAATTGTAAGGCACGACCCGCGTCTCCACGTTAGCTCTCTCATTTTGGTATTTGCTTATGATCTTTAAACTCCAACGGCCCAACACGTCGACTTCGATATTATTGCTTGTGCTTTTTTTCATAACGGCTTGCACAAGCAAAAAGGAAATAGACTGTATTGAGAATAACGATCAGTTTGTAGACCTAAAGGAAATCATTCCTTCGGTTCAATTGGATATTCGCTATTACACGAAAAACAACTTTATCGGTTCAAGAATTGACGGCTACGATGCGCCCAAGTGCCTGCTTACGAGGGACGCAGCCCTTGCTCTGAAGAACGTACAGAAGGAACTTGCAAGCAATCGGCAGTCGCTGAAGATTTTCGATTGCTATCGTCCTCAGCGAGCCGTCGATCATTTCGTTAGGTGGGCGAAAGATTTGAACGACCAGAAAATGAAAACCGAATATTACCCATCGATTGATAAAAAGAATCTATTCAGGGATGGTTACATCGCCGAACAATCAGGCCATAGCCGTGGCAGTACGGTCGATTTGACGATCATCGATTTGAATAGTAATCGGGAGTTGGATATGGGAACGCACTTTGATTATTTTGATCCACTCTCGCACACAGCCAGTAGTAACATCGGCAAGATTCAGCATAACAACAGAATGGCTCTAAAAACAGTAATGGAGCGAAATGGCTTCCAGAATCTTAAAGAAGAATGGTGGCATTTTACGCTCAAGAATGAAGCGTTTCCGAACCAGTATTTTGACTTCAAAGTTGAATAAGCTGAAACGGGATAGTTATTTAGGTGCTCCTGGGGATATAGAAAACGTTATGGTCAAGACCCAAACAGAAAAGGCAATGGTCCAACGCGATAAGGCGCATTCTGTAGGGCGTCAATAGCGTAGCGTATTGCGCCGCATGGAGAAAAGACGGAGTTCCTTTCACGCCCAATATTTTGATGGTTAAATATAAAAATGGACAGCTATTCAGAAATGGCCGGTACCAGGAGTGGGCGCCGGGATAACCCTTCGAAAAGTTAAGTTGATGCGCCCTTCAGTCACTTGCCGGTCGATTGGGACGGCTATGTAGCCAGTGCCGCTGAAAATCCGGCCGCATAGCCAGTAAAGTCGCCGCTACGCAACAATAACCGGCCATGGTCGGAGAATTTCTTATGGCGGATTTCAAATTGCCGTTCCGCGCCGAAGGTCAATGAGCCGATGAAGGATTGCCCGCCCAGTTCCGGTTCATCATCCGCATACCAACCGACATAATCCTCGCCGTTCCGGTACAAATTGAACAATACCGAATTAAAGGAGAAATTTAAGCGCGCTTCAACTTGTTCCCTAATTGCGGACAACAGCGGCGTCCATTGCCTAGTTTGTAGCTTGGTCCCCTGCCATAAGGTTTACGATATGCTCTTCGAAAACCAAGTCGAGTTCTTCCATTAGAATATGGATGCCTGTTGAGCAGGAACCGGGAGTTAAATACAATTTCATTAGTCTTCCTGTGTGTGATGGAGTGGCTGGCCGCTAGTCCAAAAAATAGCCATTGACGTTCACGGCGAAGTTTTGCCAAAGGCCGGCGATTTCTCGCTTCCCCCCGTTAATGTAAGTTCTGTCCGGCTTATGTTCGTTTGGGAAATTAGATAGGGCGCAGGAGGTGCGGTGCTTGTCGATCGCAAACATTAAAAAGTCGTCTATGAACCCGTCGAAAGCCGCCGACGCTGGCTTGGTCAATTCCGATAAGCCTTGGTTGACTTGCAGCTCCGCGCTGTCGAACGGCAGCGTTTGCAAATGCTTGAGCGCTTGCCCGTAAGCCAGCTTCAAAACGGCCAGCACATTGCGCTGGAAACATCCGTCCCATTGTTGCTTGGACAAATCTTGGGCGAGTAGCTGTTGGTATTGCGTTTTTAATGCGGGTTTAAGCCCGTCCACATAGCGGTTGAATTGGACGATACTGTCGGCGTTTTGTGCCCTCTACGGCCCTAGATGAGATTCCTCGTGTGCAACGACGACGGCCCGTAAAGTTACTGGTCCTATTACCCTGCTCAATAAATCGAATATAAACAATGTCAGTCTGAATCAATATCAACATTTTGCGTCCTCACCCACAACGCGAAAGTCATCATTGCCCAACCTCGGACAGCAATTTCAATGTTTAGGCATATGGAAATAAACCAGCCGTCTCCTGTAGGCCACTGCTTCCAAATTAAAAAACCCATGATGACCGATATTAAACCGCCGAGTGAAGTGACTGGGATATGAGGCAGTTGCAACGCGTGAGCCAGAGTCGCACGTACAATACCGCGAACAATTAAAAAAGTCGCAATCATCATACTTAAGCGGGAGGCTTCTTCTGTCACACTGAAGATAATCATTGCACCGATAACCGCATCCAGCACCCCGACCTGCAAGTTTTGCAGGAAATCACGTGGTTCCTTGGTCAAAGCCGCATCAAGGCACTCCAGCAAACCCAGCGATAAAATCACCATGCCGCTGACCGGAAGCCAGGAAAGATGCCGTGCGGTTAGTACAATAGCATTAGGGTTAAGTGCGCTGGCCATTGCCAGAGTAGCGCCCGTCAGTGCAATAAGCGCGCCTTGTACCAGCAATCGTCGCCAATCCATCTCGAAACGTTCGTAAGTAAGAAATTTTTCAAGTAAATTCATGCTGCTATTTCCGTATCAATGAGATTATTGTTTTCGGGTTTTATCATTTTCCACATTTTTTATGATGTGTCATTAAATCATCATTGTTCTTTTAAATTATCTAATACCCAATTAATCTATAAGTGCTGCATTGAGCTATTCAACTTGAAGTCATTGATCAGGGAAACAATTTATGCGATTTTTTTATGTTCTTATCCTTGCAATCCTCACAATTCTTGAAGTTGGCCCCATTCCCATTACCCCCATATTCTTAATCTACGTCGTATTATTTCGTCCGGTATGGTTTTATCAATTAATCCTCAAAATATATGACAACAATTAAAACCAGTGACAGCATAAAATTGGATACCGTCAAGATAGAAGCGCATTAACAACTGCCGATTCTATGTACACGGGTTTAGCTGATAGGATCGGAAGATGGTAGCATTGGCGTATAAAAGCGCGTCCGGCTGAATTTGGAAATATTAAAGTTTTCAGTACCCTTGAAATTACCAATATGAATTTTAAATGAAACCGATTTTTTACCGTCCTGCCCAACTGCGCGGTTTGGCTTTTTTAGGTTTATTAGTGCTGGCTCTCGCCATACTCGGCGGCATGATCTGGAGAAATGTACATCATTTTGAAACTGTTTTTTCCTATGTTAATTATTCGCACCGCATCCAGAATGTATCGGTTGGCCTACAGCAATCGCTAATTGAATATTTGACCGAGACGGTATCCGGCTCACGCCCGGAGGCGCTGACCAAAACGCTGGGCGAGATGGATGATTTAATGACGGATAACCGCTATTTATCAACTGCAACGCGGGCAAGTCTGGAAACGGTCAAAAGCATGCTGGGGGATTTATCCTCGCTAAAAAAAGAGGAAAAACACAATCGCCTGTTAACGGCACTCAAACTCATGAGCGAAACGCTGGATAACGAAGCGTTGCAGCGTGAAGAATTGTTGGAAGACATCAGCCGTGATACCCAAACCGAATTGTATATGGCGTTGGCGATATTCACGGCGATATTGTTTGTGGCACTATTATTTTTGCGCTTCAGGATATTGCACCCGCTTAACGATTTGAGAGAATTGTTACAGCGCTTGACCGAAGAAAACTTCACTCCAATTACCACCGATCATCTTGATCCATTGTTATTGCCGGTATTCAATAGTTATAACGAGATGGTGAAGCACCTCGCTGAGCTGGAAGACGCCAATCGTTTGCACGCCCAATCATTGCAACATGAAGTCAGATTAGCCACGCAAGCCTTACTGGAGCAGCAATACAGCCTGGCCAGAGCCGACCGGTTGGCGGCGATAGGCGAAGTCGCTGCAGAATTAGCACACGAGATACGTAATCCGCTGGCCGGAATTCAAATGGCGTTTAACAATTTGCGCCGTGAAATTGATGATGTAGACCAGTTGGAAAGACTGGATTTGATTAATGCCGAACTGAAACGGATGGCTCGATTGCTCAACGATATGCTTGATCAAAGCCGTCATTCGCCTGAAGTGGCTACGGCTTTTGATGTCAGGACATTAATTCGGGATCTGGTGGTATTGACGCGCTATCAGATAGCCGAAGCCATACACCTTGAAATAGATGTGCCTTTTCCATTGCCTGCGCATTTACCGGAAAGTGGGCTACGGCAGGCCTTGCTGAATTTGATGCTGAATGCAGCCGATGCGCTTGAAAGTAATTCCGGTACTATCTGCATTAAGGCTCGTGCGGAAAGAGAGGGATTACGCATTGATGTACAGGATGACGGCATCGGCTTTTCCCAGGATATGTTGGAACATGGTATCAGGCCGTTTCGCACCAGCCGTCAGCGCGGCACCGGACTGGGATTGTCGATGGTGCAACGATTTGTAAAGGATGTCGGGGGCACGATCACTCTCACCAATCAACCGACGCACGGCGCCTGTGTATCGATATTGCTGCCCAATGAATGCATTGCTAGAGATAAATCATGATAGAAACCCTGCTGATCATTGAAGATGAAAAGTTGTTAGGTTCCGAGTTATCCCGTCATTATCGGCAGTCGGGTTGGGAAGTGGCGTTGGCTACCAATTTGGCTGAGGCCAAAGAATTATTGCTGAAGAAGAAAATAGAACCGCTACTGATTATTTCCGATATGAATTTGCCGGATGGTAATGCGCTGGATTTCATGGAAAAGATCAAAACCGATATTACCTATACCGATGACGCCAAGGAAGGTGGAGCTAAAGCCATGCCTGGGGCTCACGCCGAATGGCTGTTCTTAACCGGCTACGGCAATGTGCCGGACTCGGTCAGGGCATTACGGCTCGGCGCTTACGATTTCCTGGAAAAGCCTTGCGATCTGGACCGTCTTGACCTGCTGGTTGCCAGCGCCGCCCGCAGCGCATCGATTCAGCGGCGGGTTGCAGACCAAACCAAGCACCGCTATCGGCGCTATTCGCCGGCTGCTTATGTCGGCCATAGCCAGCAAGCGAAAAATATCCGCCAGTTATTGTCACGTTTAACGCAAGTGCCGTTCAGCGCGTTGATTATCGGCGGCGAGAGCGGCACCGGCAAAGGCTTGGCGGCTCGGATACTACATTACGGCGGTTCCCGCGCCCAGCAGCCGTTGATCGAAGTGAACTGCGCAGCGTTACCGAGGGAATTGCTGGAGTCGGAATTATTCGGCCATGAGCCCGGCGCATTTACCGGAGCCGCCGGACGGCATCGCGGTTTGCTCGAACAGGCCGACGGCGGCACTTTATTTATGGATGAAATCGGCGAGATGCCGCTGGATTTACAGTCAAAACTGCTCAAAGTGATTGAAGACCGTAAAGTCCGGCGTCTGGGTGGAGAAAAGGAAATCCAGGTCGATGTGCAGATAGTGGCCGCCAGCAATCGTGATCTTGAAAAAATGGCGTTGGACGGTAGCTTTCGTGCCGATTTATATCACCGCTTAAGTGTATTCAAACTGATTCTGCCGCCACTACGCGAGGCGGTGGAAGATTTGGACGAGTTGGTGCCGTTATTTGTTGCCGAATATAACGCTAAAGCCGGACGCCACGTTAAAGACATCCCCGACGCGGTGTGGAGCAAGCTGAAAGCGCATTATTGGCCGGGGAATGTCCGGGAACTGCGTAATGTCATTGAACGTTGCGTTTTATTCTCCGACGGCCCGACTTTTCCTGGGCAATGGCTGCAATTGCCCGGACAGCCTTCGGTCGAGGCGCTACAAACCGAGCAAGGTATTTGGTTACCGTTAGATGGCAGCATGGCGCTGGACGATATGGATTGTTTTATTATCAAGACCGCTTTGGAACGGGCGGATAACAATTTGACTGCCGCAGCCAGGGCGCTCGGCGCTACGCGCGAAACGTTACGTTACCGGGTCCGGAAATATAATTTGAAAATACCCGATTGAGATTTTTTAGCTAATCAATGTCGTTTGTGGACATTTTCAAAG
>CAZJOY010000123.1:0-12166 GCA_964547705.1 uncultured Methylobacter sp.
CTTCTACCAAGAATTCGGCGGCGATAACGGTCCTTGGAGCTTTGCCGGCGGCACGGCTGATTTACAGTATTATTTTGTCCGCGATAGATTCTCGCCTTATGCGCTGATCGGAGGCGGCGCCATGAACAGTTGCGCTTCCGCTAATTGCGGCATAGGCGCCATTGGCGAAGCCGGCGCCGGTTTTACCTATGAAGTGCATGACAACTTCCTGCTCCGCAGTGATGTCCGTTATCGTTACAACAATAATTTCAATGCCCAGGTACAGTCGGGTACCGATGAATTTCACGATATGGTGGTGAACGTCGGTTTCGTTGTCCCGTTCGGCGACAAGCCCCGGCCTCCGGCCAGAACCGAGCCGCCGGTCGCGGCCGCAGCTCCGGTGCCCAGCCGTGTCGATCGCGATTCGGATGGGGACGGCGTTCTGGATTCGGTCGATCAATGTCCCGGCACAATGAGAGGAGCACGGGTCGACAATACAGGTTGCCCGGTCAGGCTGGTGCTAAAAGGACAACATTTCCAGAAGAGCTCTGCCGCCTTGACCTTGAATGCCAAGTCCATTCTTGACGATACCGCCAAGAGCTTGATTGCCGACCCGCAGAAAAATGATATTGAAGTCCAGGGCCATACCAGCAGCGAAGGTTCCAGCGCCTATAACATGAAGTTGTCGCAACGGCGGGCGCAATCGGTTGTTGATTACCTGCAATCGAAAGGTGTTACCAACAAGCTGGTCGCTAGAGGTTACGGTGAAAGCCAACCTGTTGCCGATAACAGGACAGAGCGAGGCCGAGCTGAAAACCGCCGTGTCGAATTGATCTGGATCGAATAGCGGCCTCTGTAGGTTAATGGTAAAGACTCAAACCCGCTGTGAAAGCGGGTTTTTATGGTATTCGGACGGGGGCGAGTATCCATGACTGAAGCCCTTCGTACGCTAACGTACAGACAACGTTTGATCTCGCCGTTAAAGTGAGTCTGAGTTTTTAGTTCACTGCGCTTGACCTGAACAGAGGTGTTTGCGTCGATTAGCGTTCTTTTAAAAGTCCCCCATTTTGAGGAGTAACCGATGAAAACGACTATAACCTATAAGATGCTTATGATGACCTGTTTAATCGCTGTTTTCGGGCTGGCTGGCTGCCAAAAAGAAGATACGGCGGAAAAGGCCGGCAAGAAAATCGATCGTGCGGCTGAAAGTGCCGAGCAAAAGATTGATCAAGCGAAAGAGCAAGCTGAAAAACAAATTGAAGCGGCCAAGGAATCGGTCATCGATAAAAGCCAAGCCACTGGGGAATATGCCGATGACACGGCCATTACCACCAGAGTTAAGATGGCCATTGCCAACGATCCGCTGCTGAATACGTCCCGTATTGAGGTGACCACCAACAAAGGCGTAGTCACTTTGAACGGTACGGTTAGTTCCGAATCGAATATTGCCAGAGCGGCGGAATTGGTCAAAACCCAGAAGGGTGTGATGTCGGTTCAGAACAATCTGGTTGTTAGTGTTGCGCCGGATAAAATGTAAATACAAGTAGGTGCGGTAGCGTATAGGCAGGCGTAACAGATTCTGTATGCTATATGCGTTGCCGGTCTTAATGTCGGCGCACAGGAGTGGTTTTAGAGGCGGTTATATTTAGCGCGTGTTTTATCTGCATGCTGATCGGTTTTTGCTGTGGGCGAGTAGAACCGTCTCTGAGCCAAACATTAACTCAAGGCGAGGCTGCGTTCTCTTTCAGGATGTGATGATAGACAAATCGGAATGTTGCTCTCCTTATAAATGCGAGATATTCACATGGCTAGAACCCGCCGTATCCATCTAATTAATCCCAAAGCCGATACATTCGCGACCCGCCCTTTGTTCTTCGGTAAGGCGCTTTATTCCCCGGTCGCCGGGCTGTTAGCCGTCGCGGCGCTGATTCCGGAAGACGAGTACGAAATTATACTGACCGACGAGAATATCGAGCCTATTGATTTTGACCTGAGTGTCGATATGGTGGGCATTTCCTCAATGACTTCCTATGTGAACCGGGGTTATGAGATTGCCGACGCGTTCCGGGCTCGCGGTGTTCCTGTCATTATGGGTGGCGTACATGTCAGCTATCTGCCGCAAGAAGCGCTCAAACACGCCGATGCGGTACTGGTTGGGGAAGCCGAGCTGATCATGGACAAAGTTCTCGACGATTTGAAGCACGGTCAACTGAATGGCATTTACAAGGCCGAAAACCTGCATTCGATGATCAATATGCCGAAACCACGGCAAAAGCTGTTAAAGAGTAATCGCTACATCAACAAGGGCTTCGTGCAAACCTCCCGCGGCTGTCATCACGGCTGTACTTTCTGTGCCGAGCCGACAATGTATGGCCTGCGTTTTCGCTACCGGCCGATCGAAGACATTATTGCCGAGATAGAGCATATCGAAGAGCGGGTGATCCTGCTGAACGACTCCGATTTTTTCGGCACGCCGAGCCGGGCCATGGAGGTTATGAAGGCGTTTAAAGGGCGGGGGCTAAAATGGCAAGCCGCAGTGAACAGCCGAGATGCGAACGATGAGCGACTATTGGAACTGGCGGCGGAAAGCGGTTGTTTCATGCTGTCCATCGGCTTTGAGTCGATCTCGAAGCAAACCTTGCGTAATGTGCATAAATGCCAGAACGATCCTGAATCCTATCGCGAACTGGTCGAAAAATTGCACCGATACGGCATCATGGTGCTAGGCCTGTTCATGTTCGGCTTTGAGGGCGACGAGCCGTCAGTGTTTGAAGAAACCTTGAAGTTTAACATTGAGGCCAAGTTCGATATGTGCGGTTATTCGTTATTGACGCCGTATCCGGGCACTATCAATTGGTTTGAGATGATGCGCCGTAAACAGATCGTTTCTTTCGACTGGGATAAATACGACCAGTCTCATATCGTTTTCAAACCGGCGGGCTTGTCTGCCGACCAGCTTTATCGCGGCTACTTGGATACTTATGACAGTTTTTACACGTTGCCTTCGATGCTGCAGCGTTTTCCGTGGGACGGCTCCCGCAATCCTGCTAACTGGACTATCTACAATGCATTCTTCCGCAAGGGCGGCGTTGTAACCCGCGATCCCGAGCAACTGATTGCAAAAGTGACGCCCGAGCCTGAATTTGCAGCAATGCCGCCGCTAATGCCGCAAAAAGCCGCATGGCGGGAATTGGTGATGGGAACGACGGGAAGTGGTGGGGAAATTACTTCCGAATAGAGCGGAACGCTGTATTGTCAAATCCGGCATAAACTCGATCGAAGCGCTCGCGGTAAATGGATTTGTGTTCAGTACCGTACAGACTGGGCGTGATCTTGCCGATAGAGTATTTTTGCTTTTAAGGAACAATTTCATGGTCGAGTCCTTACTGGCTCTCGCCAGAGTACAAGCCACTTTTGAAGTTTTTTAGGACTGTGTATCTGGTCGTCGAAGGCATCTGGGGTTAACACGCTATTTTCTCACTGGATGGGTGATCTCAAGGTCACGCCGTTCTGCGGCGTGTTTCAATTTAACGCTTATATCTAGCAGGAGAGCTACCATGACAACTGGCACAATCTTATTAATAATTGTAATTCTTATATTGATCGGAGTTATTCCAACTTGGCCATATAGTCGGGCATGGGGTTATGGACCCAGCGGAGGGCTTGGGCTGGTGCTGATTATCTTATTGGTCATGGTCTTGATGGGCTTAATATAGTTATGAATTAACATTTTTCCGGTCGTATTTCCGGAATAAAGCCAATGCGGACTTTTCACTACGCGGTGGGAGGAGCTAAACCAAGCTGAAAAATAGATGCCTAACCGGGCGTATTGTCGGAAAGCTTGGTTTGCTTAAAGTCCAGTAGTCCATGTATCAATAACGCGCCGAGTATCAGCGAAATGCCTGTTACCACTTTAAGTGTCAGCGGTTCGTGATTAACGGCATGACCTAACAGCAACGCCATGACCGGAGAAATTAACGTAATCAATGCAACTTTGGTTGCGCTCTGGCGGATCAGTAAATAATAATAAAAAATAAAGCCAACCGGCGTCGCTATTACGCCTAGATAAAAGATGGATGCCAGATTGATTATTGAAATTTCAGCCGGCCAACGGCCATCAAATACTGCCCAAGTCATCAGGTAAGCAGCTAGAGACAATAATAGGCCGCCTGCTACTTGGCATAGAGCGGGAACTTCCCCATCGACGCGTTTGACCCAAACCGAACTGACAGCCTGCAAAAATGTAGCTACCAGTATGCCGATGATACCCAGCACTGCGTCGTATCCTAATTGCAAGGCCGAGCCGAACATAACCCACAAACCGCTAATCGCCAGAATATACGCCAGCAGGTTTCCCGGAGTCAGGCTTCGCTCCTTTAACCAAATTGCTGCCAATACAGCCGTCATCAACGGCAAGAGACCGAATATCACTGAGATCCAGCCGGAAGGAATATAGGGCGCCGCCCAATACACGACCAGCATCGATCCGTAAATTTGCACCGCCACGGCAAGATAAGTCATTATTGCTTTACGATGCCAAGCCAGGCGTTGCCCGGACACGACCAGCAATAATAAGACGCAGACGGTACCGATCGCCATTCGGCTAGTTACTCCGAACAGAAATCCCGGCCCTTCAACACTCCATTTAATTGCCAGCGGCGTCGTCGACCAAAGCAGAATAATCGTGACATAAGCGAGAAGTACACGCATCAATCTGAACCGAATGGTGCAGAGTAAGATGAGAGCATCTGATGTTCGACAGGGGCATTTACCATAGATTGATTACTTAACCGGTGCTAATTCAAAGATAATAAGTTCAGCGTTATCGTCACCAACGTTTTCTACCGACATCAACTCACCTGTTTCCCAAAAAACTTCACCGGCGGCATAAGTATTGGTCTTGCCACCCTCGACAACTTTTAATGAACCTTTAACCACATAACGAGGTCCAGGTCCTTCATGAGTATGCCAAGGTGTTTTGAATGCCGGTGGGAACACGACTCGTATCATTTTGGTATTGATATTTGGGGTGGGAAGTTCCAGCTTTTTTTCCAATAACACGGTTCTATTCAGGCTGGTCTTCTCTTGAGCCGAAACAGTTTGTATAGCGCAGAAGAACAGCGTCGTCAGTGCTGCAAGAATAAATCCCGTTGATTTGACGGCTTGTATTTTTATCATCTTCGTCCTCTCGATTTTATGGTTGTTAAATTTTTCTATATTCGTCTTATAGCTTTCTGAGACGTTTTAAATAAAAGTATAAGCTACGGCCTGCTTTTTCTAATTGTTAAATTCTTCAAATGCACAGAGAATATGCGCATCATTATAATGCTTTGGCTGGTTTTCCAAATCAGGCAACGATGATATTTTGTGCCCCGGGATTTTTAATGACCGGCATTTAAAAACACAACACTGACCGCAATGAATATTGACAACATCACCGAAGTAAAAAACTATCTACTAAAGTTACAAGACCAAATCTGCACGGCTCTGGAAAGTTTGGAACCTGAAGCCCGGTTTATTGAAGACCTTTGGGACAGGGAAGAAGGTGGCGGCGGTAGAACCCGTGTTTTGGCAAATGGGCAGGTTATTGAACAGGGCGGCGTTAATTTTTCGCATGTATCCGGCTTTAAACTCCCCCCTTCGGCGACGGCTAAACGGCCGGAACTTGCGGACCGACAATTCCAGGCTATGGGTGTGTCACTGGTTATTCATCCCGATAATCCTTATGTACCGACATCGCATGCCAATGTGCGGTTTTTAATGGCGGAAAAGCCGGGAGAACCGACTATCTGGTGGTTCGGTGGCGGCTTTGACCTAACACCTTTTTATCCATTTAAAAAAGATGTGCTGCACTGGCATCAAACCGCTCGGACTGCCTGTCAGCCTTTCGGCGATGATGTCTATCCGGCTTACAAAAAATGGTGCGACGAGTATTTTTTTCTCAAACACAGGAATGAAACCCGTGGCGTAGGCGGACTGTTTTTCGATGATTTGAACGAATGGGGTTTTGAGAAATCTTTTGCGTTCATGCAAAGCGTCGGCAATCATTACATAGACGCTTATCTGCCAATAGTGCAAAAACGCAAGGACATACCGTATGGCGACCGGGAACGTGATTTCCAGCTTTATCGCCGCGGGCGTTATGTCGAGTTTAATTTGGTTTATGATCGAGGTACGTTATTTGGACTGCAATCCGGCGGGCGTACCGAATCGATTTTAATGTCTATGCCGCCGGTAGCTCACTGGAAATACAACTGGCAACCTGAACCAGACACTCCAGAAGCTCTGCTCTATGAAGAATATTTAAAACCGCAGAATTGGTTGGGCGCTTGAACAGTCTA
The DNA here is from genome assembly GCA_964547705.1 of uncultured Methylobacter sp. Taxonomy (GTDB): domain Bacteria; phylum Pseudomonadota; class Gammaproteobacteria; order Methylococcales; family Methylomonadaceae; genus Methylobacter_A. The sequence goes on from CAZJOY010000123.1 coordinate 6,321, forward strand.
TTTGCCTTCATTAGAACTTGCCTGATACCCCATTGAAACCTATAATCGAGCATTTTTTTAATGGGCGGTAGATTGACGCCTATTTATTCGTTATAGACGGAAGCAATGACTAGCCACATTATGCCAACTTATGGACGTTTACCCATTTCCTTTGAACGGGGAGAAGGCGCATGGTTGTTTGATCAAAACAATAATCGCTATCTGGATGCGGTATCCGGTATAGCGGTATGCAGTTTGGGCCATGCTCACCCTGCCGTGCATCAAGCCATTTGTAAACAAAGTGAAAAACTGGTGCATACCTCTAACCTGTACGGTATCGCCGTACAGGAACAGTTAGCCGACCGGCTGACCGAAAAAAGCGGCATGGACAACGTATTTTTTTGTAATTCCGGTGCGGAAGCCAATGAAGCGGCAATCAAACTGGCGCGTAAATACGGTCACGAGCAGGGTATAGAAAAGCCTGCGATTATTGTCATGGAAAAAAGTTTTCATGGCCGCACGCTGGCTACATTAAGTGCTACCGGCAACACTAAAATCCAGCAAGGTTTTGCGCCTTTGGTTGAAGGTTTTATTCGCGTACCGTACAACGATGTTAACGCCATCGAACAAGCGCTTGAACAGCATAAGAATGTCGTCGCTATTTTGGTTGAACCGATACAAGGGGAGGGCGGTGTTAATATTCCGGCCGCCGATTATCTTAATCAAATACGCAATCTGTGCGACCGGCATAACCTGCTGATGATGCTTGATGAAATCCAGACCGGCGTTGGCCGTACCGGCAAATTTCTCGCTTTCCAGCATAACGGCATACTTCCCGATGTTTGCACGCTGGCTAAAGCGTTGGGAAACGGCGTACCGATCGGCGCCTGTCTTGCCCGAGGCAAAGCAGCCACGCTGTTCACTGCCGGCAATCACGGCTCTACCTTTGGCGGCAATCCGTTAGCCTGTAGCGCGGCTTTAGCGGTATTGGCAACCTTGGACGCTGAAAACCTGGTCGAGCAAGCTGCGAAAAAAGGCGATGCGATCTGTTCGGCGTTTAAAGAACGGTTACACGGTAATACTCATGTTGTCGATATTCGTCATAAAGGCATGATGATCGGCATCGAACTCGACCGTCCATGCACTGAGTTAGTACAGGCAGCCTTACAAAATAATTTATTGATTAATGTCACCAGTGAAAAAACTATTCGATTGCTGCCGCCATTAATTATTGATGACCAACAAATCACTCAACTTGTAGAAACTTTATCGACGCTTATTGTTAAGCACACAGACACTCCCTATGAATCCTAGACATTTCATCAGCCTGCTTGACTTATCCGGCGACGAATTTCGCAGCTTGATCGACAGAGGCATCGTTTTAAAAAATAATCGCGACCCGAATTATCAACCGTTAAAAGGCCAGGTCTTGGCGATGATTTTTGAAAAATCGTCGACGCGCACCCGCATTTCATTTGAATCGGGAATGAGCCACTTCGGCGGTAGCGCACTGTTTTTATCGCCCAGAGATACCCAGCTGGGTCGCGGCGAACCACTGCAAGACAGCGCCAAAGTTATCTCTAGTATGGTCGATTGCATCATGCTCAGAACCGATAAGCACGAAACGGTAACCACATTCGCTCAATATTCAAGTGTTCCTGTGATCAATGGCTTGACCGACTTGCAGCATCCTTGCCAATTGCTGGCGGATATGCAGACTTATTTTGAACATCGCGGCGACATTAAAGGTAAAACAGTCACCTGGATCGGCGACGGCAATAATATGTGCCATTCCTATATCCACGCGGCAATGGTGCTGGACTTTACTTTGAATATTGCCTGTCCAAAAGATTACCGGCCGTTGGCATCCATCGTTGAAGCTGCCGGGAACCGCGTCCGGTTCTTTGATACACCGCTGGATGCCGCCCAAAATTCAGATTTGGTCGTCACCGACGTCTGGGCCAGCATGGGTCAGGAAGAAGAACAAAAACAACGCGAAGTCGCGTTTAAAGATTATCAGGTCAATGCCGACGTCATGAAAGCAGCAAATGGCGATGCGCTGTTTATGCATTGTTTACCTGCTCATCGCGGCGAAGAAGTCAGTGCCGATGTGATTGACGGTAATCAAAGCGTTATCTTTGATGAAGCTGAAAATCGCCTGCATGCACAAAAGGCATTGCTGGAATTTCTTTTGTGCAAGAAATCACGTTAGAATTAAGCTTAGCCGCACCGGTTTTCTATCGGGAGCGACACTTCTATCATTTCAGGCAGTCGGTCGCATCGGTTTCTTATCGTTTGCGACACTTCCGCCATTCCTGACGGTCGTGATACGGCCAATAATAGAGATTCAAGTGAAAAAAATACTCAGCTCATTTTTTATTTTACTGGTAACTGTTAGTTCAGCCAAAGCTGAAACCGTCTATGTTACTGACAATTTGAATTTATCGCTCAGGAGCGAAGAAAATAACAGCAGTAAAGTTGTTAAACTGCTGCCGACCGGTACTCCGCTTACGGTTATTGAAGAAAATAAAAGCACCGGTTTTTCTCACGTTCGGCTGCATGACGGCACGGAAGGCTACATGCCGATCCGCAACACCATGAAAGAACCGCCTAGCCGCGCTCAACTGGACTCTGCCAATAAAAATCTGGCGGCGCTGCAGGCTGAAAATGCCACGCTTAAGTCTGAATTGGCGACAGTAAAAGACTCCATTACGCCGGGCACATCGCTTGAACAGTCATTGGCGTCGGAACGCGACCAATTAAGCCGTGAACTCAGTGAGCTGAAAAAAACCGCAGCCAGCACGATAGAATTAAAGAACCAACGCGATGAGCTTCAAGAACGCGTCGTTAATGTTGAGCGTGAATTGCAACAATTTAAGCTTGAAAATCAGGCCTTGCAAGACACTGCTAACCAAGACTGGTTTTTGTATGGCGGTATACTGTCCCTTATCGGTGTTATCCTGGGATTTATCCTGCCTAAGCTTAGCTGGCGGCGCAGTAGGAGCAGTTGGGATTCGTATTAAGCATTAAGGCTAAGGGCGAAAGGCGAAAGATAAAAAAGCGGTTTCTTCGCCTTTTGTTTTAATTATGAGCGATAAAAATATCCGCACTTTTTCTTCTCAAGCCGTTGACGGCATGGAGCGCGCAATGTTTCATGCAGTCGGTTGTTACAATGAAGACTTTAAAAAGCCGCAAATAGGCGTTGCTTCAACCTGATGCATGGCCACGCCGTGCCATGTACACCAATAAACTGGCTGATACGGCAACTGTAGGCATTAACAACGCTAATGGTAAAGCCGTTATCTTCAATACTATCATTATTTCTGGCGGCATTTCGATGGGTACCGAAGGCGTGAAATATTCGTTGATGTCCTGTTAAGTGATTGCCGACTCAATTGAAATCGTGGTCGGTTGCCAAGGCTTTGACGGTGTCGTCGCCAACGAGCATGAAGTCGTCCGACGTCTTGAAAACTGGAAGTAACCTGCGCCGCGTTATACCAGTGGTGTGTTGGCTAAATATGCCAAGTTGGTGAGTTTGGCTTCGTTAGGAGAGCGGTTAAGGATAATTTGGATTGATTGTAGGTTATGCTATCGTTAACCCAACGATTCTACTTGATGTCTTATGGGATTCTGGTTCAGGTGTTTTTATAGGACAATCATGCAAAAAGAACTTCACGACATCGCTAGCCATATTAAAAAACTTGGATTGGCTATGCTAGCCCATTCTTTACGTCATTCTTTACAAGAATATTTTGTTAGTAGTGACTCTACTTCATATATGGATAGTGTGGGCGTTATACAAGCCGCACATGCTTGTGAAATTTTGATAAAAGCTCGTATTGCAGAAAAAGATCCTTTATTAATTTTTAGAAACAAACCTAAAGGTGAGGTTAACCTAGAGTCTTTAGCCAAGTCAGGAAAAACTCTTCAATATAAGGACCTGCCTAAAAAGTTATTGGATGAAACTGGTTATCAAATTGAAAAAATCAGTTTATATGAAGATTTTGGAAACTTACGTAATGCCATTCAACATTTCGCGACTCCTCAAGACCGAGATTTGACTCAAGAAACTATTGAATTTATTTTTGGAATAATTGAACCATTAATAAATGATTTCTGGGGGCTTTATGCAACACATTATTATGTAGAAGATCCATTGGACCCTTTGGGGATTTTTCCAACAAATTATGAAGATAGTGAACCTCACAACGATATTTTTAACATTCTTTTAAAGTTAAACGTGCCATTTCTTGTCTCAGACAAATATAAAGGGCAAGTTGAAAAAGACAGGCAAAAACTTGAAACCCTTGTAAGAACAGCCAATTTTATGCGAGAGTTTCCTGAAAAATCACTGTCCATTGGTAATGATGAAATGATTAGAGAGATTAAAATCAAGTTCAACTTGTCAGAGTTGGATGCAATGCGTTTACATTCTGAAGCATTTCACATTCTGCGTTCTAAAACGGCGTATCAGAAATGGCGCATTACAGCCTTGTAAGAAAATATTGCATAAAATTGTAGTCCAGTAGGGCGCGCTATGGCGCCATTCTTTGGAGAATGGGATAACTCTCTACACTCAATTTTAGCAATGAGCTTATTTATGCTTAATGATTCAAAACCTTTAAAAATGGATTATCAAAATGTATACGCTCTATAAAATCAATAGCGACGAGTTAAATGAAAATTTTATAGCCGCTGTAAAAGCGCAATTTCCACATCAAACTATTGAAATTTCCATTTCTGAAGTTTCACAAGTTGAACAGGATGAAACGGCTTATTTACTGGGTAATCCTGCAAATAAAGCGCGACTTTTGGCGGCAATTTCACAAGTTGAAAGCAATCGGCTTATTGATGTTGATATAGAAAAGTTATGAATATCAGCTTTGAGCCAAGTGCTTTTGATGATTTTAATCAATGGGCAATGGTTGATAGAAAATGTTACAAACGCATTATTAGCCTGATTAAAGATATTAGCCGCAGTCCTTTTCAAGGATTAGGCAAGCCGGAAGCCTTAAAATATGAACTACAGGGTTACTGGTCACGACGCATTGATGACGAACATCGTTTAGTTTATAAAATTCAAAACGATAGGTTGATTATTGTCAGTTGCAAATACCATTACAAAAAATAGCTCATAGGATATGCTGAGACACAGAGCGAATGTGATTCACTTTGTTCAGTGCGTCTACACACTAACCTAATAATCATGGACTCACAAAAATCTTTCGTCAGCTGGTTTAGGGACTCTTCCCCTTATATCCACGCCCACCGTAACAAAACGTTCGTCATCTCATTCGGCGGCGAAGCCGTGCTGGCTGACGATTTCGATCACCATGTCCACGATTTTGCGCTGCTGAACAGCCTCGGCATCCGCTTGGTTTTGGTTCACGGTATACGGCCGCAGATCGACCAACGTCTTGCGAAGCTCGACGTTCCGGCCCGGTTCCACAACAATTTGCGCATTACCGACGATGTAGCGTTGCAGTGCGTGAAAGAAGCCGCCGGTTTGGTCCGCGTCGAAATTGAAGCCTTGTTATCGATGGGGTTGGCTAATTCGCCGATGGCGGGAGCCAAAATCAAGGTGGCTTCCGGCAATTTTGTTGTTGCCAAACCGATAGGCGTGATTGACGGTATCGATTATTGTCATACCGGCGAAGTTCGCCGCATCGACAGCACGGCTATTCACCAGCAACTCGACCAGGACAATGTGGTGTTGATCTCGCCGGTCGGTTATTCGCCAAGCGGCGAAGTCTTTAACCTGTCGGCCGAACAAGTCGCCACTGCGGTTTCGATTGCGTTAAAAGCGGAAAAATTGGTTTTATTAACCGAACAAAGCTGCTGCAATCCCGATAACGGCGAACAAATCC
>CAZJOY010000124.1:0-12019 GCA_964547705.1 uncultured Methylobacter sp.
ATTTTGATAATCCATGACGCTTGTTCCGATTCAGCGGGAGGAGCTTCGGTAGCCGGCAGCAAGGTTTGGTAATTGAGCGTACCCTCGGGATTCAACCATGCATTAATGTCGGCATTATCTGCTGAAACGGATTCAATCGTCAGCTCGCGATTTTTAAAATTAAAGCCGATTCCATGGACAGCCAATTGAAGCGATTTAAGCAGCGCTTTATCCTGTGCTGTTGCTGAGACCTGAACATCGCGCAGTTCAAACTTGCCCTGATTGATACTAACGTTAAATTTATCATCGGCATAATCGGCTTTGTAATCGGCTTCGAGCAGTTCATAGCCATTCAAGTCCAAATGCAAAAGATCCTGCAAAGCCAGTGCCCGGATTCTTGGCAACGGTATGTTATTTAATTTGATATGACCGGATGAAGATAACGGTCTAAGGCCGATAGAGCCTTGCCAATCCAGGTTGCCGCCAGAAGTTAACTCCAGGGTTAAGCCGAAGTTAGCTTGGTTGCCGGCTTGGGTCGTGAAGTTTTCAATATTGAGATTTATTGGGTAAACAGTCTCTTTTTCGGGACTGGGCAAATGCGCATCTTCCCAATCCAGTTTCCCGTCAGCTATCGACAATTTGACAATATTGATTGGGAAAATTTTATCGTCATTTTGTTTAGGCTTTTTTTCCTCCTTGAGTAGGTCTTTAAAATTGAAAGTTCCGTCTTTGTTTTTGGCGATACGAACGACCGGCTTGTTCAGCAAAGCTTTGTCAATAACCAGTGCAGACTTACTGATGGATTGCAGCGCGTTGATGTCTATATAAAAATCATCAAAACGGGTAAACAGCTGGCCATCCGGCTCTTGAAGCTCGAATCCCTGTAGGCTTAACCTTAATGAAAAGGGATCGAACCTGACCTTTGCAACCGATGCTTTCCTGCCGGTTTCCTGTTGGATCAATGCCGGCAATTTTGCCTTGACTAGCGTCGGCAATAAATAAAAACCCAACATGGCATAAATGCCTAGAAGACTGCCCACTATAAGAGCAGCTATTTTGATTTTAGAGGCTATTTGTCGAATCTTCATAAACCCCTCATTGCCTTGATCCGCTTTAACTGACAGTCATTATATACTCATCGTGCTTCAAGATTAGGCACAGATATTGGCCATAAATATCGCTACTTAAGCCTGCCCTAAAAAAGAAAGAATTTGAAGGCGATAAAAAAGGCGGCTCCCAGATTAATGAGCAGCCGCCTTTTTAGATAAATAGAACTATTAACCAAGTTTACAGGTCAAGATAACCGGTTTCTTCATGTAGAACGGTATCTAAGCCTTGTACTTCTTCGTCCTGCGTCACCCGTAAGCCTATCCATTTATCCAATCCTTTCAAGATCACGTAACTGAACAACCCACTCCAAACCGCGGTGACGACAATCGCCAACGCCTGAACGCCGACTTGATCCATAATGGTCACGCCCTCCGCCAAACCGAGGCCACCCAAGCTGCTTGCCGCGAATATACCTGTCATCAATGAACCGGTCACGCCGCCTACGCCGTGAACGGAAAACACGTCCAGAGAATCGTCGATTTGCAGTGTGCGTTTAACATATTGAGTCGCATAAAAACACACGGTGCCGGCGGTAACGCCTATTACCAACGCACCCAAAGGCCCGACGAAACCGGAAGCCGGGGTAATTGTGCCCAAACCGGCAACCATGCCGGTCACAATACCTAAAACACTGGGTTTGCTAAAACGTTTCCATTCGATGAACATCCAGGTCAACGCGCCTGAAGCCGCACCGATATGGGTCACCAGCATCGCCATACCGGCGCGTCCGTCCGAAGTCAAAGCACTACCCGCGTTAAACCCAAACCAGCCGACCCACAACATACCCGCGCCGGTAACGACCATGGTCATGTTATGCGGCGGCATGGCCGTATTTGGAAAACCTTTTCTCTTACCCAATACCAACGCCGACACTAAAGCCGCAACACCGGCATTCACATGGATAACAATACCGCCGGCAAAATCCATTGCGCCCAAATCGGCCAACCAGCCACCACCCCACATCCAGTGGCAAACAGGCAAGTAGACAATAATCAACCATAAGCCGCTAAACCAAAGCATCGCCGAGAATTTCATCCGCTCGGCAAAACCGCCGACTATCAGCGCCGGGGTAATAATCGCAAAGGTCATCTGAAACATAAAAAATAAAGATTCAGGAATAGTCCCTTTTAACGATGATGCGCTTATATCAGGCAAGAATGCCTTGGAAGCACCGCCGATGATTTTTTGCAATTCTCCGCCATCGGCGAAAATAAAACTGTAAACGCCGGCCAGCCAAAGAATGGAAACCAGACAAGTAATCGCAAAACACTGCATTAATACCGACAGAACGTTCTTGCTTCTGACTAATCCGGCATAAAATAACGACAGACCCGGTATTGTCATGAACAAAACCAAGGCCGTCGAGGTTAAGATCCAAGCCGTATCGGCTTGGTTTAATTGATCCGCAAAAGCCAGACCAGGGAACAGCAGGAAGCCTAAAACCAGCTTTCTATTTATTGTTTTTAATGACATTTTTTTCCTTGTGCCTAAATGGCATCTTCTCCGGTTTCACCCGTCCTGATACGGATGACCTGTTCTAAGTTTGATACAAATATTTTTCCATCGCCGATCTTGCCGGTATTAGCCGCATTGACAATCGTTTCAATGGCTTTATCCAGTACACTATCGGCAACAGCGATTTCCAGTTTTACTTTAGGCAAAAAGTCGACTACATACTCAGCCCCCCTGTACAACTCGGTATGACCTTTTTGGCGACCGAAGCCTTTAACTTCGGTTGCTGTAACGCCTGCAACTCCAATTTCAGATAATGCTTCTCGGACATCATCCATTTTGAACGGTTTAATGATCGCTGTTATTAATTTCATGTTATCTCTCAGTCAAGTTGCAAAAAAGTATTAGAAATATCCACCGCAATCATAGTGAATTATCCATCAACATACAATTAAAGCTGAGTTGAGCAGCTTGTCTGCTCAAACGAAACTTATGCCCTTTGGGTATAAAGCTGAGTTGAGCGGCTTGTCCGCTCAAACGAAACTTATGCCCTCTGGGTATAACAAGCCTGATAAAAACACGGACTGATGTATTCGTTTCCAGATTTTTTGTTTTTCTTCAAACGCAAAAACGGGCGCACTGTACAGTGCGCCCGTTTGTCCAAAGGATTTATTTTTTGGAAACGTTACCTTATAAATTAAATGTGATACGCAGTTTCGCCATGTTCGGAAACATCAAGCCCTTCGCGCTCGACCTCTTCACTCACCCGAAGTCCGATCACCATGTCCACAATCTTATAAGATATAAAAGATACTACCGCGGACCAAATTACACAGGTTCCTACGCCCCATGCCTGACTGGTGATTTGACCGATCATGCTGTATTCGGCTACGCCATTGGCAACATAATCCCAAACTCCGGTGCCGCCAAGTGATGGACTAGCGACAATGCCGGTTCCCAGAGCGCCGACAATTCCACCGACGCCGTGAACGCCGAATGCATCCAACGAATCGTCATAACCCAGAGCGCCTTTCAACATTGTGACCGACCAGAAACAAATCGCGCCGACAGCCAATCCCAAGAAGATGGAACCCATAGGCCCTGCCCAGCCGCATGCAGGTGTAATCGCAACCAAACCTGCAACGGCACCTGAAGCGCCACCCAACATGCTGGGTTTTCCACGGAGCAACCATTCAGCACCCACCCATGAAAGCGTAGCAGCTGCACTAGCCAATAAAGTGTTTATGAAAACCAAAGCCGCAAGACCGTTAGCTTCCAGGTTCGAACCAACGTTAAAGCCGAACCAGCCCACCCATAATAAAGAAGCACCGATCATCGTCATGGTCACACTGTGCGGTGCAAGCGATTCTTTTCTATAACCGATACGTTTGCCGATCAACAAGCAACCCACTAAACCCGCAACACCGGCGTTGATATGCACGACTGTACCGCCGGCAAAATCCAATGCGCCTTTTTGGAATAAAAATCCAGCTGTTGCACCAGCCGCTTCAGCCGCAGCTGCATCGGTATAAGCATCAGGGCCCGCCCAATACCAAACCATATGTGCCATCGGCAGATAAGAGAAGGTAAACCACAGGAACATGAACAACAATACCGCCGAAAACTTAACCCGCTCGGCAAAAGCGCCAACAATCAGGGCTGGAGTAATCGCCGCGAAAGTCAACTGGAATGCGACATAAATATACTCGGGCACGTAAACAGCTTTACTGAAAGTAGCTGCAAGCGAATCCGGGGTTATCCCTTTAAGGAACATCTTGCTCAATCCGCCAAAGAAAGCATTACCTTCGGTAAACGCGATGCTGTAGCCGTAAATCGCCCACAATATCGCCATCATCGAGAAGATCACGAATACTTGCATCAACATGGACAACATGTTCTTGGCGCGCACCATGCCGCCATAGAACAAGGCCAAACCGGGAATAACCATCAGGATAACCAGCACAGTCGCGACGATCATCCATGCAGTATCGCCTTTGTTGGCTGCCGGCGGAACCGGAACAGCTGTTTCGGCAATAGAGAATCCTGCATAACCCAATAGAGCAAACAGGACAAAGGCAGTTAAAAGTTGTTTCATAATTCCCCCTTGATATTAAAGCGCTTCTTCGCCTGTTTCCCCGGTACGAATCCGGACAACCTGCTCTAAATTGGTTACAAATATTTTTCCGTCGCCGATTTTGCTGGTATTAGCTGCTTTGGTAATCGCATCTACAGCCTGCTCCAGCATATTGTCAGCCACAGCCACTTCAATTTTGGCCTTGGGTAAGAAATCAACCACATATTCAGCGCCGCGGTAAAGCTCGGTATGGCCTTTTTGACGACCGAAACCTTTGACTTCAGTAACGGTTACCCCGGAAACGCCTATATCCGAAAGTGCCTCGCGAACATCGTCGAGCTTAAAGGGTTTAACAACAGCAGTTATCAGTTTCATTTGAGCCTCTTATATAAATTCAATATCCAGTACGATCAAAAAATTCAGTAGGTCGCCGGCCTGGCGATTACACCTGCATAAACCACGGAGAGGGTGAATGCAGGTATTTGTCTGGAGCAAATATCGGCTGTCACGGAAGACACCCACTTTTGCTCCTTTCATTAAGCTAGATTAAAAGTTGACGTTGAAATCGGTAGAGAACAAAAATTGATCCTGCTTGGCATTGCCGAATGGACGGTATTGACCGCCGGTTGCGACATTTGTTCCATCCACCCAGTCATAACGAACATTTGGACGAATATTCAGCCATTTCATTGGCTTCCAGTTCACACCGGCAGTAATGCCGTAGTAACTGGCGCCATTGCCGGCATTACAGGTCGAAGTGTAGTTACCGGCAGCGGCAAAACTACTACCCGCGCCATTGGTTGCAGCAGCTACACGACCCGGCGAGCAAACCCTGAAACCGTTTTGATCGCGGAACCATTCCGCCCTAACACCTGCTGTCAGGTTGTCTTTTATGTCATAGGTTAAGTGCGAATTGACACCATACCACTCAGCATCGACATTCGGAACAGATGTCAACACACCATTGGCGTAGCCATGATCATGTTGCAAAACCAGATGGGTTTTATCAGTGATATTGTGTTTCAGCACCAAGCTGTAAAGTCCCCAAGACTGGCTGCTGTGCTCAGATGTACCGCCGTATGTGCCGCTGACATTGGCAGAAGTATTCTTATCATCGCTTGTCCAAGTAGCACCGGCCAAACCGCCCCAATTGCCTAATTGCTTATCCCAGCCGCCATCCCAACCGCCGGTGGAGCTGCCGGTGGTAACACCGCCCATAACAGACCAATTTTGATCAACCGCATAATTCCCCATCACCCCTGTATGAGTAAACGGTTCGCCATATTGCATGGTATAAGCATGGGTATAGAAAAAGTTATCAGGAGCAGGAACTGTCTCATAGCCGATCGGCGTATAAAAGTGACCGGCCTTGATATTCAAACCATTGCCGATAGGCGCATAAACTTCAGCATAAGCTTGGGGCAATGCAATATCGTAGAAACGATTGTCGTTGCTGCCGAGCATATTAAGGTCCCAATGATTCCGATTCAACGGTAAACCGGTATTCACATCAAATGCGGGAACACCATATGCTTGAGTAAAAATAGCATCCGTACCGAACATTGCATCAAAGCGTCCGCCGAAATCCCACGCATCGCCTTCTGTTGCCACGGCGCGTTGCACAAATATATTCAATTGATTTAACTGGAATTCTGCTGAGCGATCAGCGAACGTAACAGGACCATTAAAATTATTATCTGGACTTGCTGCGTTATAAGTAATGCCGGCATTAGCCCAACCACCGACTTTTAATCCAAGATTTTTCATGAATTGGCTCTCGTTAGGATCTCCTACCGTTTCAAACAAAGTAGTAGCCTCAGTCAAGCTCTTTGCTTGTGCCACACCAAAAACAGAAACCAATGCCATTCCTAAAGCCAGTGGCTTTAGCTTAAAACGATTATTGTTTAGATGGTTCTTCATAATTAAAATCCTTAAGAATTGATTAAACTCAAAGCAAAATGCCCTCTAAACAATCAAAAGCAAATAAAATGCCAACTAAATTTTAACCATCGATTTTTAGGTAGTAAAATTTTAGCATAGGAGATTTATCTCATTATTTTTCAATATGATAAAACACTTATTACAAAAACAGACAATCCAAAATCCCTTGATAGTTGTAGGCTTTATATTAGCGAACGAAAATATTCTGCACAGACTTTGGGCAATCTCGACTATTAAGGCACCATAATTGGGCGTTATCTGACCTGTTCATTTGTTCTTTAAAACGTCATTTATCCCGTCTCGTTTTTTTAGTGGCTAATTCATCAAAAAAAATGGTATCGTTATATTGTTTGGCATAAAAAAATAATTCTATACAACCTCCGAGGAGACGAAATAAATGTCTGCAGCAAAAGTACTTAAATTGATCAAAGAAAACGACGTAAAATTCGTCGATTTTCGTTTTTGTGACACCCGCGGTAAAGAGCAACATGTTACATTTCCTGCTCATTCTATTGACGAAGACACCTTTGAAGAAGGCAATATGTTTGACGGTTCTTCAGTTGCAGGCTGGAAACACATCAATGAATCAGACATGATCTTAATGCCCGATCCATCTACTGCGGTTATGGACCCTTTCTTTGATGACAACACACTGATCTTGCGTTGCGACATCATTGAGCCAAAAAATATGCAAGGCTACGAACGCGATCCACGCTCTATCGCCAAACGCGCAGAAGCTTATCTAAAATCAACCGGCATTGCAGACACAGCATTCTTCGGTCCTGAAAACGAATTCTTCATTTTTGACGACGTTCGTTGGGGCACCGATATGAGCGGCTCTTTCTATAAAGTCGATTCGGAAGAAGCGGGCTGGAACTCAGAAAAAGTTTATCCAGACGGCAACACAGGTCACCGTCCAGGCGTTAAAGGCGGCTATTTCCCAGTGCCTCCAGTTGATTCTTTCCAAGACATGCGTTCTGCAATGTGCTTGACGCTGGAAGAAATGGGCATGACCACTGAAGTTCATCACCACGAAGTAGCAACTGCCGGTCAGTGCGAAATCGGCGTGAAGTTCAACACCCTGGTTAAAAAAGCTGACGAAGTTCTGGAACTGAAATATGTTGTTGCCAACATTGCGCACGCATACGGCAAAACAGCGACTTTCATGCCTAAACCACTGGTTGGTGACAACGGCAGCGGTATGCACGTACACCAATCTTTGGCTAAAGACGGCGTTAACCTGTTCACTGGCGATTTGTACGGCGGCTTGTCTGAAACTGCTCTGTTTTACATCGGCGGTATCATTAAACACGCTAAAGCATTGAACGCGTTCACAAACTCATCAACCAACAGCTACAAGCGTCTGGTTCCTGGTTTTGAAGCGCCTGTTATGTTGGCTTATTCTGCACGTAACCGTTCAGCTTCTATCCGTATTCCTTTTGTTAACAACCCAAAAGGCCGCCGTATCGAAGTCCGTTTCCCTGACTCAACTGCAAACCCTTACTTGGCGTTCTCAGCAATGATGATGGCTGGTTTGGACGGTATTCAAAACAAAATTCATCCTGGCGATGCTATGGATAAAGACTTGTATGATTTACCAGCTGAAGAAGCTAACAACATTCCACAAGTTTGCCATTCATTCGACCAAGCTCTGGAAGCTCTGGACGCTGACCGTGAATTCCTGACTCGCGGCGGTGTTTTCACTGACGACGCGATTGACGGTTTTATTGCACTGAAAATGGAAGAAGTCACTCGTGTTCGTATGAGCACTCACCCAGCTGAGTACGATATGTACTACAGCTTGTAAGATTAAAGCCTGTATCCAGCAGGCTCAGACTTACACAAGACCCCGCAAGCTTACTGGCTTCGCGGGGTTTTTTATATCCAGCCTCACTGTTTCATATAAAATATGACTTCCGGTTTATTCACAACCGCTCTATCACTAAATGCCATTTCGACAGTTAGCGACTTAAAATCATTTATTTAAGGTATATGCAATGAAAAATAGCGCCGCGTGGGTCTTAGTTTTAAGCTTATGTTGCTTCAATACTGCATTTGCGATGAGATGCGGGCATGACTTAGTGGGTGTAGGCGATCGTAAACAAGATGTACTGGATCGATGCGGTCAACCGGACTCAATTGATACGCATACTGAAATAATAGGTAGGACAACGCGTTTTCCGTACAGAACCATGGATATACAAGAATATGAAGAGGTTCAGGTAGAAGAATGGGTGTACAACCTCGGTTCTTTACGCTTACAACAATATCTTCGATTCGAAAATGGGGTATTAAAAGAAGTTAAAAGTTTAGGTCGAGGCCATTAAAAACCGCGTCTAAACTGAACAGCTTCTGTCTACACTCGGCTCCCGTTTTACCTTAAACAGATAGGCAACTCAGCATAAGCACTTGTCAAAACCGGACAATTGAAAAGATATTTTTAACGCGGAATAGTCATCGTCCACTTTTCCAGATAGAAGCCATTAACCAGATTCCACATGCGGTAGCAAAAGAATACCCCAGAAACCCGAATGCCGGTAAGCCGAATAATTTAGGTCCGCCTTCTACGGTCATAATGATCGAAGAGCCTATAATCAGCGCGGCGGTAACGATACCCATCGTTAACCGGCTGATCGCACTATCGATATGATTAACATACTGACCAAGACGCCTGACGTTAATATCGATCTGAAAAGCGCCTTTTCTCGATGCGCGCAGCAGTTTACGCAAGTCCCTGGGCAGGCTCGATAACAGATCTATAACGCCGACCAGGTTACGCCTGCCCCGTTTAGCGATAGCTTCCGGCCTGTAGCGCTCCATCATGATGCTTCGAACATACGGAGCGGTAAAAACCAGGGTATTGAATTCAGGATTAAGGAGCCTGCCCAGACCGTCCATCGTTATATAAGCTTTGATTAACAAGGCAAGATCGGCAGGCAATATCAATTTATGATCCCTTAATATCGCCATCAGGTCGCTCATCATGTTGGTCAGACTTAAGTCTTTTAGCGCCAGCGAGCTGTATTGGTCAACGAAAGCTTCAATATCGATAGTCAGCACTTGCTCGTCGGTATAAATATTGTCCGACCAGTCTTCAAGTATCTCGGCAACTTGCATAGGCAGATGATTGGTCATGCCGTACAGCAAGCTGATAACTTGGTCTCTGCGATCTTCAGTTAAACGACCGATCATGCCGAAATCGATAAATGCCAGTTTATTATCCGGCAAATAAAATACATTACCGGCATGCGGATCGGCATGAAAAAAGCCGTCTTCCATAATCATCTTCATAACCGCACTGGTACCGCGATCGGCCAGCAATTTTCTATCAAGTCCGGCTGCGGCAACAGCAGTAACATCCCTGCCCTGTATGCCTTCAATATACTCCTGTACATTGAGTCTTTCGCAGGTCCATTGCCAATAGACCTTAGGAATCTTGATATTGGGATCATCCACCAAATTGGCCGCGACCCGTTCCGCATTTCTGCATTCGGCAGCCAGATCGAGTTCCCGACTCAATGACTGGTTAAACTGACGCAGGACTTCTTTCGGATGGAATCGGCGAATCTCCGCCGATTCGGATTGCGCAATCTCGACAATGCGGGTCAAAAGCCGTAAATCAGCATCGATGACTTTGCGCAGGCCGGGTCTGCGAATTTTTAAAACAACCGGCGATCCGTCCTTCAGTACGGCTTTATGGACCTGTGCAATTGAGGCCGCAGCAAGAGGTTGTCTGTCGACTTCTAAAAAAAGCTCATCAATATTACCGCCAAGATCTTCTTCAAGCTGAGGTTGCAATTCCTCAAAAGGCATCGGAGGAACCTGATCCTGGAGCTTTTCAAATTCGGCAATATAGGCAGGCGAAAATAAATCAACGCGTGTCGCAAGGATTTGTCCCAACTTGATGAATGTAGGCCCCAACTCTTCCAGTACGCGGCGTATACGTTGCGGCGTATCGAGCTTTACATAGTTTTCTACATGCTGCCAATGCAGCACTCTTCCTGCGCTCTCCAATGCCTTGCCCACGCCCAAACCGCGAACAAAGCTGCCGAAACCATAACGTATTAGAACGGTTGCAATTTCCTGAACCCTGCCCATATCCCTGGTTGCGTTTAACATTTCCCATAACATTGTAGCTACTGAACTTTATTTTTTGGAATGCGACGGCTGTAGACTTTCGGCGATGCCTAGCAAAATACCGCTGCCTATTTTTGCTAACGTTGAAGCGGTAGTCACCGTGCCGGAAATAATCGCGCCGACACTGATGTTCGGCAGGTTGCCAAGCGCTTTCAAAGCACTTACTGTTTGCTTGCCGACCGATGTTCCGCTTTTATGAGCATGCTCAATAAAATCGTTAACAATGTCGGCAGTCACCTGAGTGCTGCCTTTGGCGACTTTCTCCAGCGTATCGATAAATAACCGCTCCATGCCCCGTATATCTTTAATCGCGTCGTTAAAATCATGTTGCTCGCTCACTTTGGAAGCCGCCTCTTGAATAGCCAGTGTCGATGCTTCCGCCGCAATCGCCAACGCATCGTCCAATGCCGTGACCGCACGGGTAAAATTGCCTTTGGCATGCTCATCATGATCCGATATGCCCTCATCAATCCCTCTAGCGACCGCTTCAGTCACATTTTTGATATTTTTCATATCCAGTTCGCCTTTTGTCAGCGCTTTTAGGGTTATATCCTTAACTCGCCGATGAACGTCGTCTCCCGATTCAACCGCTTCCCGGACTGCATCTGTAACGTCTTGTTGTTGGTCTATTTCAGTCATGGTCGTTCTCCGGTTCAGTAAAAAATTTTCTTAAATGAATCACCTGATATGTAATTCCAGTTACGTGAATCAAACAAAATCCGTATCAAGCACGATGCGATAACGCGCTTTACCCGAAGCCAAATGCTCAAGCGCATCGTTTACTTTGCTCATCGGAAAATGTTCGACTTGTGGAGCAATATGATGGCGCGCAGCAAAGTCGAGCATCGTTGAAATTGCCGAAGGGTCTCCAGTCGGCGATGACGATATACTCTTTTGCCCGAACATCAGGTCAAAGACAGAAATCTGCATCGGCTCAAGCACTGCGCCTACGACATGCAAGCGCCCATTGGGTTTTAATGTCTTCAGCATCGCAGCCCAATTCAATGGCCTATTGGCCGTAACGAACAACATATCCAGCGAATTTGCGATTTGCTGCATGGCCGCGCCGTCATGGCTCGATACCACGTGATGAGCTCCGAATCCTTTGGCTTCGTCAGCCTTAGCCGGATTAGAGGTGAACGCCGTCACTTCGCAGCCCCAGGCGTTGGCAAATTTAAGCCCCATATGGCCCAGGCCTCCTATACCGACGATGCCGATACGGTCAGTGGGTTTGACGCCGAAGGTCAGCAGTGGAGAGAAAACGGTAATACCGCCGCATAATAGCGGACCGGCGCTGGTAATATCGAGTGCGTCAGGCAATGGGAT
>CAZJOY010000125.1:0-11915 GCA_964547705.1 uncultured Methylobacter sp.
GACTAAGGTCAATCTTTTGCAGTCAGCTTAATGGCTTATCCCGAACTCAGGTTACTACTACTTTTTCGTATGCCTACGGTCAGGCATTTCCTACACCGTATTTTGAATTCCCCTCCCATATTTTGTAGACTTTAGTCATCTACAAATTACCTAACTCCCGTAAGTTTCTAACCACCGTGACCATCATCAAAACCGCAAAACGCGCCCTGCAATTCTTCCGCATCGGACTCGCCGCAAAAAAACTCCAACGCAGCCAAAGCGAGACCGAACGCCTGCTCGCCAAACAAGCGCTGGCCGGACTGTTTGCCGACGCGCGCGGCATTACGATGAAAGTCGGCCAGTTATTTGCCGGAAACGATGGCACTACGCCGTTTCAGGAACTTGTCGAAGGCATAGAACCGTTGCCGTTAAAAGTGATGATTCCATTGCTTGAAACAGAACTTGGGCAACAATACAAAAAAATCTTCCGCTCTATCGAGCCGGCCATCGCGGCGGCGTCTCTCGGGCAAGTGCATCTGGCCGTACTTAAAAACGGCGATAAGGTCGCGGTAAAAATCCGCTATCCCGATATTAGCGATGCGGTCGATGCCGAATTGCGCCTGGTCGGCCTAATGCCCGGCGTGGGACCGGTCAATCGCTGGGGCTTCGATCTTGACGCGTATAAAAAAAGCCTGCGCGACAATATGCACCGCGAGCTTGATTACCGCTCGGAAGCTCAAAGACAGGATTATTTCGGACAAACTGTACGTGCTCCGGGACTGAAAGTTCCCAAGGTGTATATGGACTTATGCCGGGAACGGGTGTTGGTGCAAAGCAGGGCGGAAGGCGTATTGATCGACAAGGTAGGTAGTTGGCCGCAACAGGATCGTCTGGCTATCGGCCAAACTCTGATGCTAACGTTGTTTAAAAGTCTGTTTGTGGCCGGCGAAGTACATGGCGACCCACATCCCGGCAATGTTTATTACAGTCATGACGAGTACGGTCAACCGCAAGTGACATTGCTCGACTACGGCTGCACAATCAGCATTGCCGAACAACGCAGATTGGCTTTGCTGAAATTGATCGTCGGCTGCCGCGAGCGGAATCCTACCAAACCGCTGGATTGCTTTGCAGCGTTGGGTTTTGATGGCAAAAAACTGGCACCGATCAGCGGTTCATTGCCTGCCTTATGCCAAATATTATTCCGGCCTTTTTTGATAAACCATGCCTTTGATTCCGAGCAGTGGCAATTAGGGCAGGGCGTTAACGATTTGCTCGGAGATTTCCGCTGGTGGTTCAGGTCGGCCGGGCCGTCCGACCTGTTTTTACTGATGCGTGCATTTCAGGGCTTGATCCAGCAATTACAACAGTTGGATGTTAAGCTGCCGTGGTGGACATTGTTGCAGCAAGCGGTCGGCAGGGACCTGATCGAGCAGGCGATAGCGTATGAATTGCCGGTCATCGGCCACGAGCAGACGACCAAGCTATTGGGTTTCGATCAGCAAGCAACCGAGCTTTGTGTCCGCGTCAGCGAAAGCGGCGAGCAACGCGTTGCGGTTAAAATGCCTGCCGAAGCGGTGCTGGATTTAGAGCATCTTGTCCCTGAAGACGTATTGGAGCGCATCATCGCTTCAGGAACCATCGATCTGAAACAATTGGGCGATTCGATCCGCACCAACGGTATTACGCCGCAGCAATTGTTTGTTTTTGAAGATGGGCAGAAAACTTACAGGGTTTGGTTGGAGTAAAAGGCGGGTAAAAAATCTACCCGCCCCGGCTCAGAGTGGAATGCTTAAAAGTTGCATTCGATAGAAGGACTTATGCCTTCCTTATCAAAAGATAATGTCGCTTTACCGTTCTGGTAAGTGATGACCCAGATGCTGTCAAAATCGCCGCCTTGCCAAGCGGGCGGATTTTTTACGCCTAACTGCTGGGCGATAGGTTGAATCGCTTTGTGTTCCCAAACCATTAGAACCGTGCCGGTTTTTTCCAGTACATTTTGGGCGACTTTTGAATAATCATCTGTATCGAATTTACTGTCGACAGTCAGGTTGTATTTAACAGCGAATGGGGTAACCGTCTGGAACATTCTGGCATGTTTCGTGGCTTTACCTAATCCCAGCGTAGGGATATAGGTATAATCCGGCTTGTTGAATTTTTGATATAGAACCGACGGCAATTGCAAAGCGCGCTGCTCTCCCTGGCATGACAGGTTATCGCCGTTTTCGGGTTTCTCGCCGTGCCGGATCATAACGACCTTCAAGTTATCGGCAGGCGCTACGCCTGCAATACATGAAAACGAAGCGGCGATGCCGGCCAGAATGGCTAATAGCATATTTTTTTCATTAAGTTTCTCCTCAGTATTTTGGAACAAATTAACAAGCGGGTGGTGGCTTTAGCGTTTTAACAACTGTTCAAATTCCGCCAGTGGCGCAGGCTTGCTGAATAAGTAACCCTGGCAGACCGGGCAGCCATGCTGTTCAAGAAAAGCCCGTTGCGCTTCGGTCTCGACGCCTTCGGCGATAACTTCCATATCCAGGTTATTGGCCATGCCGATGATGGTTTGCACGATCATCGAATCCGATGGTTTCATGCCAATGTTGCGGACAAATGACTGGTCAATTTTCAATTGATCTAACGGCAATTGTGTCAGGTAAGCCAATGACGAATAGCCGGTACCGAAATCATCCATGGAAAAGCGCACGCCGATTTCCCTGAGCGCATTCATTTTAAAGATGGTGTCATCTATATCGTTGAGTACCAAGCTTTCGGTCAGTTCCAGTTTGAGGCTGGCAGGCTTGATCGCGTTACTATCCAAGGCCTGACGCACTTGTTCGACAAAGTCGGACTGATGGAATTGCCTTGCGCTGACGTTAACGGCCAGTTGTAAATTCTGAGTATGATCATTGGCTTCCCAGCGTTTTATTTGGGCGCAAGCCGTTTCCATAACCCACTGTCCAATGGGCAGTATTAATCCTGTTTCCTCGGCCAGCGGGATAAAATCCGACGGAGAAACCCAACCCTGCTCAGGGTGTTGCCAACGTATCAATACTTCGGCGCCTATGATTTGACGGTCGTGTCGAACCTGCGGCTGGTAATAGAGCATGAACTGGCTTTCCGCTACAGCTAAGCGTAAATCAGCTTCCAGCGCCACGCGCGCATTAATGCTGGCCTGCATTTGCGGATCGAAGAAACGCAAGGCATTCCTGCCTGAAATCTTGGCTTGATACATCGCAATATCGGCCTGTTTCAGCAGCTCATCGGCCACCTGCTCGTGACTGTCGAATAAGGCCGTGCCGATACTGGGGGTGCTGTAGTATTCGTGCTTGGCAAGTTGATAAGGTTGGTTGAGGGTAGCTAGAATTTTTTCACCGATCATTTCAGTTTGGTTGGCGGCTTCAACGGCTTGTTTGCTCAAGCCTTCAAGCATGACCACAAATTCATCGCCTCCCAGACGGGCAACGGTATCGCCTTCGCGTATGCATGAGCTTAATCGTTCGGCAACCTGTTGCAGCAATAAATCGCCCATATCGTGACCTAGCGTGTCGTTGAGCGTCTTGAAATTATCCAGGTCGATAAACAGCAATGCACCTTTGCTTCCGCTACGATGACTGGAAGACAATGCCTGATCCAAGCGGTCCAGCAGCAG
Organism: uncultured Methylobacter sp.; assembly: GCA_964547705.1. GTDB lineage: Bacteria > Pseudomonadota > Gammaproteobacteria > Methylococcales > Methylomonadaceae > Methylobacter_A. Next base: position 3,629 of record CAZJOY010000125.1, read on the forward strand.
GCGACGGTTAGGCAGATTGGTAAGAGGATCGTAGAAAGCCAGACGTTGTATTTCATCTTCAGCCTTCTTGTTTAAGGTGATGTCGACCAGCGTCGCAACGTAGTTGGTGACAACATCGTCCTCGTTTTTTACGGCGGTGATAATCAGGTATTCCGGATAAATTTCGCCGTTTTTGCGTTGATTCCAGATTTCGCCTTCCCAATTGCCCTTGTTCTTGAGTATTTTGGTCATAGCCGCATAAAACGCCTCATCCTGGAGACCGGATTGGAACAGGCGCGGGCTCTTGCCGATGACTTCTTCCGCACTGTAACCGGTGATACGGGTGAATGCGCGGTTTACCCGCAGGATAATCTTATCGGCGTCGATGACCATGATGCCTTCCTGCGATTCAAAGGCCGTAGCGGCAATGCGCAGCTCCGTTTCTGCCTGTTTACGTTCGGTAATGTCGCGGACAGTTGACTGGAGAACCGGGTTGCCATTCAATTTCATAGGGCTAAGTAGTACCTCGGCAGGAAAAATCTCGCCGTTATCCGCACGCTTATGCATCCATTCGAAGCGAAGCCCGCCTTTCTTCATGGCTGTGTCGATGCGCTGCTTGACTAATATCAATGAACTTGAGCCGCAGGGTTGCTTCGGCGGCGACAGGTCATTCGGGTGATTGACGCAGAATGCCTCCAATGTTTCGCACCCGAAAAGCTCCAATGTCGCCTTGTTGCAATCCAGGAAACCGGTCTCGTCAAGCAGCATCACCGCGTCGCTGGTCGAATCGAAAAGTGTGCGGAATTTGGATTCGGAACGCTGCAACGATTGTTCGGAATGCTTGCGATCACTGATGTCGGTGTGCGTGCCGATCATCCGGTAGGGGCGTCCGTTTGCATCGCGACTGACCAATTTTCCACGGGCCAATATCCATTTCCAGGAGTCATCCTTACAACGCATGCGATATTCAATAACAAAAAAAGGTTGGTTTCCGGCAAAATGTTTCCGAACAGCGGCTAACGCCTGTCTCTTATCATCGGGATGAATATGTTCTATCCAGATTGTTCCGGTATCCGGTAACTCATGTTCACTGTAGCCGAGCATTTCTTTCCAGCGTTCGGAGAACAAGGCATCGCCGGTCTGAAGGTTCCAATCCCACACGCCGTCTCCTGCGCCTTCCAATGCAAACTTCCAGCGTTCCTCACTATCGCGAAGCTGTTTAGTCATCTCTCGATTAGATGAAACGGAGGCCAGCACCAAGGCAGCCAAAGCCAAGAAGGCCGTGGTGAGGGCGATGAAAATAGGAAGACTGTTGGTGGTGAAACCGGGGGACGGCAACTTGACCATATCATCCCGCACAAAGTATGACGCTGACATGGCGGTGTAATGCATGCTGGATACCGCGCCGCCCATGATAACGGCGACGACTGCATTACAGCGGTTATTGATACAGATCATGTCGCTCTTCACACGCAATGCGAGGTAAGACAAGCCAATGGCTACGACAATCGATAAGATGAATAAAGATAAATCGTAGCGCACTGTACCTTCCAGCCGCATGGCGGCCATACCGGTATAGTGCATGAGCCCGATGCCTGAGCCGAGCAAAATGCTACCGATCAGCGGCGGCAGCCGTTGGCTTCCATGATGCCGGACGATGCCCAAAGCGACGCCGCTGGCTAAAATGCTCGGAATCATAGAGATTACGGTAATCAGCGGATCGTAATGGATACCGCAGGGTAAGCTTAATGCCAGCATTCCGATGAAATGCATCGACCAGATGCCGAAGCCCAAGGTGACCGCACTGATCATAGCCCAAGACAGTTTGGATGTGATGTTATGCAGACGTTCGATCCGTGCCGAGGCGTTTAGTGCTGCGTAGGACGCAAAAATTGCCAGAAGTATGGAGATGATGACCCATGTTGGGTTGTAGGAACCAACGTAAACAAGGTTAGTATCGGGCGGGGCAGACAGGAAGTGAAAGGCGTCGATCATATTGATAGTTTCTTATTATGCAACCGGTAATACCTGAATAGCTGCCATCATTGCAGAATAAGAATAGTATGAAATCATTGTTTTTTTGCAAAACCTGCTAGGAAGATAACCCGGTTGTCCATAAACATAATACAAAGAACTGATGACAATAATTTATTGAGAAGCAGACAAATCATGAACGGAGTTGAATTTATTGGCTAGTTTTTATCATATGAATCCATAAACTAACGTGGATACTAACGCAACATTCCAAATGCAACAAGGTAAAGATGAATGGCGTTAGCAGGGCAATCACCCTAACAGCTGTGATATGGCTTGCTGTAGGGATTGACAACTGGGCATTATTTGAATCGCAAAAACGCCATATAGACTATCTCAGTAGGTTAAAATAAAAATACTACAATCCACTAAAACGAAACCAATGCGTTATATTTTAGCGATAGATCAAAACGCCAGCAGTTCGCGCGACCCACAGGCTAACCCGATTGCCAGGGCCCAAGTTATTTACACAACATTTTCCCCACCCCGGCTGGGTAGCATGATGCCGAGGAAATATGGGCATTCCAGGTCGACGTTTTCAAGGAAGTTATGCAAAAAGCGCAGCTGCATCTTGAAGATATTGCCGGAATCGGCATTACAAACTAGAACAAAAAATTGGGTTGAATAAGGTTTGCCGGATGATAGAAAGAAAACTTCGGGAATATGAAAATCTTCATATTGTGTTATGGCTTTTAAAAGATAGCTGCTGGTTGATGGAATGGCGGCTTGAAGGCGTTTTCATGATTATGCCGACAGTTGCGGCGGCTTTTCACATTACTTGGTTAGGACGAAACAACACCGCCGACTTATTTCACAATTTAGCCGTCAGTAGCTGGATATGCGGCAATGCGCTTTGGATGATCGGCGAGTTCTTTTTCGACGACACGTTTAGGCCTTTTGCCAAAGTCTTTTTCGGCATCGGTTTTGTATTTCTTGGCATGTATTATTTTGGCGTGTTGCCAAAAGAAAAGCGTTTGCGGCGGTCGAAATTGTGATTTTCATGTTCCCACGCTAGGGTGCCCGTTTCTCTGGCCGAAATTGGAACATAGCATAAAGGCAGGAGTGAAGGCTTCGCCTGCAAGCGCAAGCGAAGCTTGCACTCCTGCTCTACTTTTACGATTCACTCTTCTTAAAATGCAGGAACTTAACCCCGATAGCGCAAGCGGCGCCGACTAGGATATAGGCATAATTCACAAACAAGCCGGACAGGGTGCCGGGATTATGTTCAACCGCATCGCGTAGACCCGGCGTTACGGCGAAGGTCCAAACAACACAGGGAACCAGATAGGACAGAAAACCTACTCCAGCCGAGGATAACGGGTTTTTGCCGGTCGCTTCGGCGCTTTTGTAAAACCAGTAAGAGATCAGTAATGCGGTAATTGTGCCTATCATGATAAAAGCTCCGTGGGTGATGTTAAAACCAAGCGTCACAGTATCAAATTGCCTTGTTCCGCTCAAGCGTCACGCTTCCTTTCACTTTGCCGGCTCAGCCGCTAATGTCAGATATTCATTAGATTCAAATTAAAACCAAGTTAAATGTCCTGATTTTTCGATACTTCTAATGAGCTTACGTACAAGTATCTATTTACGGGCCATTATTTAAAGCGTTTTATATGCCAAGCTGTACTTTTTCAACGCTATTTAATCCGAGAGCCACTTCTTTCATGGTGATGTTGAAACTCAATGAATCTTACAAGAATAGGGGCGATGCCAATGAGGACTAAGCAAAATATGACAGCAAAAAACACGCTAACAGCCATGACATTAGGCCTAATCCTGAGTATTCCGAGTCTGGCAAATGCAGCATTTACCTTTACCACAATCGACGCCCCCGGCTCGATCGCCACCTTTGTCAACGCAAACAGCACACATGCGATTGCAGGAGAATACGACGATGAAAACGGCAACACGCACGGCTTCATCTTGAGTAATGGCGTCTATACGGTAATCGACGTGCCAGGCGCAGCCGGTTATTCCTCCGTCAATGGGATCAATGCAAGCGGCCATATCACCGGAACCTATCTGGATGACACGCCCTCCCGCACATCCCATGCCTATTTCTATAATAACAGCGTCTTAACCACGCTCGACCCTCCAGGTTCAAGCCGATCACAAGGCGGCTTCCTGAACGCGCAAAGCCAAGTCGTGGGAACCTACAGGGATTCCAGTGACAAACGCCATGGTTTTCTTTGGGATAAGGGCGTCTACGCTACGGGCAATGTGCCGGGCGGCCCCCCGGTGTTTGACACGATTGCCTTCGGGATTAACGACCAGGGGCAGATAGTCGGAGACTACGTGGACGCCGGGGAAAAACGTCACGGTTTCCTGCTGAGCAATGGCACTTATACAACGCTAGACGTTCCCGGCGCGACCTTAACCGTAGCGGAAGGAATTAACAATGCCGGCCAGATTGTCGGACTCTATATAGATGCCGATGAACGTGAGCATGGTTTTATTCTTGACAATGGCGTCTACACAACAATCGATGTGCCTGATTCTACGGCGAGTGCGATCTACTCAATCAATGCAGAGGGTGAAATCGTCGGGTTTTACGAGGATGCCAATGGCGTTGCTCATGGTTATGTTGGTACGCCGGGTCGTTGAGCTGTTTTAATTGTTTGATGGAGGTAATTTGTGTCTGGAAATATGCTTCTCTCGCTACCGCTCGAACCGGCTTACTTGTGCCCTGTGGGTATTACGGCCTACAAGGCTGATTTATTAGGCCGTTTTTTGCAAATGATGGAAATCTTGAATTGAATCCAACTCATTTTTTTCTGCGGCTTGCGCTTTGAATAGATCCCATCGAATCTGTAGATTGAGCCAGAAATCCGCTGATACTCCGAAAAATTTTGCCAACCGTAAAGCAGTACTTGGAGTAACGCCGCGCTTTTGGTTAACAAGCTCATTGATTCGCTGATAGGGAACGTGAATTGCGTTTGCAAGGTCGCGCTGGCTTATGTTCATTGGAACAAGAAACTCGTCGCGAAGCATTTCACCGGGATGCGTGGGCTGCCTATTGGTTGAAATGCGGACCATATCCCCGTGCTTCTTCGCGGTTAGTGGTATCTTGCTGCGACTGGTTCACCCTGTAAAGTTTCAACCAACATTTTGAAATTCGTAAGTTTGGATTGATAACGCTTATTTTTCCAAGTGAACTCTACTTTATCTAGCCGAACTACTTGCTTTATCCCAAGCGTCTTGCGCCGCATCACACAATGATGTTACGTCTTCTGATGTAAGTCCTTTCTGGGCTTTATTGACTACCATTCTAAACTCCTATTTAAGTCATGTTTTGAAACAAAATTTCAGTAAATGGGGTGCGATGCGCCCCGGTTTATTGGGGCGTACCTTCCACAAGCGAACCTCGAAATGGTTTTTCCACGATGTATTCTATACCGGATGACGACGCTCGCAATACCCGGATACGTAGCCCCTGAAACGCAATAAGCGTTGTCCCATCCGGCTCAAGGTCATAGGAAATGTCCTGAGTGAAAGCAGGACGGGCCATGCTGTTAATGAACTCCCTGAAGGACACTTTTACCGACCCCTTGCTTACACCTTGATAGAGCGCCTCCCGTTTGAATCCGTCTGTTATGTCTTGAGAACTGGAGTCCGATGCGCACGAATAAGCTGCTTTCTTATCAAGATCAAAATACTTGTCGCGATTTGTAAACATGGATTTGTCAAAAGTACCATCGCCCTCAACATCAACAAGACATGTATGAGCGGGACCACCCACTCCCGAAACAGTGACATATTGAAAGCACATCATCTTCCATCCGTACTGAGAGTGTTTTTGCAGTTCGCCAGCTTTTCCCGCTGGAAGCGCAATACGATGGCCCAGCTCGAGGCTCCCGTTTGCATCCTCCGTTAATGTTGCAGTCTGCTTTGTTACGACTTTGAATTCGGTATAGAGATTGTCGCCGACTTCCGCCGTCGCTGATCGATTCAAATCTGGCCGCGAACCGACTCTCTGTTGGCGATCTGCTACAGGCCCCGGAATCCAAGCAGGAGCGCAAGCCGTGGTTGCACTTACGGCGAAAATCACTGACAGGCGTAGTAACCTCGTCATATTAAAGCTCCTTTCTAATCTTTTTAGAGATTGTTGTGTGGTTCAACGTTACGGTAAGGGCGCGCCTACAGTAGATGCTCAGAAGCCACCGAACACGATTAAAATGCAAATCTTTAAAACTTTGACTGACTTGTTAGGTCCGGCGCACTAAGGTGTAAAGCGTATTGCACCGCATGGAAAAGTTATCTCTTAGGGTAGATCAACAACACTTCCAATAATCTCCCCCAACCTAACCGTCTTCCCCGCCTCAAACCCAACATTCCACTCAGCCTTATCCTTGCCAAACAAAACAATAATCGTAGACCCCATATTAAACCGGCCCATTTCCTCACCTATGTTTAGCGTCGGCGCATCATCGCCATACAGCCAACTTTGAACAGAAGTAATACTCGGCGGTGTAACGACGCCATGCCAGACGGTTTCGACGCTGGATACAAAAATTGCGCCGACCAGCACCAACGCCATCGGGCCTATTTCGGTATCGAAAATAGCCGCGACGCGCTCGTTGCGGGCGAACAAGCCGGGGACTGAGTTGGTGGTGGCCGCGTTGACACTGAATAATCGGCCGGGGATATGCACCATTTCTCTTAAAGTGCCGGTCAGCGGCATGTGCAAGCGGTGGTAGTCTTTGGGTGACAGGTAAATCGTCGTGAAGATGCCGTCGTTAAACGGTTCGGCCCTGGCTGCGTCGCCGCCTAGCAGTTCGGTCGCGGTAAAGCTTTTCCCTTTGGCCTGGAATATTTGCCCGCCGGTAATCGGGCCGGCTTGGCTGACCGCGCCGTCGGCAGGGCAAGCAATCGCATTTCTTTCGCTGCTGAACGATCTAACGCCGGGTTTTAGCTCGCGGGTGAAAAAGTGGTTAAAGCTCTTGTAGGCATCGATGTCCTGCTCCAGCGCTTCATCCATATTGACGCCGTAATGCTTGATGATCTGCTTGATAAACAGGTTTTTAAAAGCTTTGTTTTCGCAATGCGTCAGCTTGCTCATCAGTTGCGACAGCGCGTGGTGAGGCAAAACATATTGGGGCAGGGTGGTCAGGGCTTCTTTAACGTTCATGGTTGGTAATTGTCGGGGGTTTTGCCGCTTAGGAAATACGCAAAGGCGATAATTTCCGCGACGGCTACATAGAGTTCATTGGGGATTTCATCGCCTAGCGGAATTTGAGCCAGAATTCTTGCCAGTTCCGGTTCGGTTTGTAATGGTATTCCGTGGTGTTCGGCGATTTGCAGGATTTGCTCTTCGGTAAGACCTGTTCCTGTGGCGGTAACCTTGGGCTATAACCAATTGGGGCCAAACCTCGATTTACGGTATCCAAGATAACGCCTTGGGTAAGCTTTACCGTGGCTATTCACGATAGCGTAGAAATCAACGAGGCCATCACCAAGATCATCGGACCGCAGGCAGGATCCATAAAGGAGAACGGCCTCCAGCGATGAGCCGAATCGTGATTTCAATGCTTCAACCAGAACAAGAAAATCCGCTGATACAGCCCTCGAGCTCAGCGAAGCAATCTCAGCGACTAGATTGTTGGGAATGGGTTGATCAAATATCGAGGTGTGGTCTGTCATGACTGTGAGTTTACCTTACCAGCTCCCAAGAAGGTAATTGGACCGGCTGCTGTGATACGCAATGGTCCATTCTCGCTTGATGCCCGATAGGATTCGCCATCGACGATGTAATCGTCATCTATCAACAGCTCCAGCGCTCTGGTATTGCAACTATGATAACCGTCTTGCTCTTTAAGGGAGTCTCCGCGGCCTGAAAGTAGCGCCAATAGCGAACGTAAGGGACGCTTCGGTTTCTGCCGAACAAATGTTATATGAAGCGGTTCCTCCTCTTGTCCCCAGTACGGACGCATGCCAAACAACAGGCGATCCAGAGTGCTGGCGAAGAGAAATGCATAGGTTCCATGATGCAGCTCAATATTCCTCTCGATAATTGACATCCGGACCGGTGCCCAGGCTCCGTGACGACGCCCGAAAATCAGGCCAATAAGATAGCCCACTGTAATAAGACCAGAATAAATTTCTCCGGTAATGCCCAACTGTTTTATCTTGCTCTGAGAAAATATCACAGCGCGGGCAATCAATCCGACACCAAAAAACATCCCATAAACCTTTGCCACTCCGGTTTGTTCAATTCACCGCACGTTGCGCTGGAAAAATACCGGAGGGGTCTGTTTCAGCAGACCCACCTTCAATT
>CAZJOY010000126.1:0-11906 GCA_964547705.1 uncultured Methylobacter sp.
TGGATGTGGATAATCTCGATGACATCGAATATCACCAAGGTTTCGGTATTGTGGTGCAATTCGATCAGCGCACTATTCATGTCGGCAGCGCCCGCTTTATGACCGTGGAAGGCATTGCGCTGCCCGATTCAGTGACGGCCTTGCAAAGCCAAATCCATGAACAGGGGCATTCCTTGGTTATGGTCGCCGTTGATTTAGAGGTTGCCGGGGTTATTGAACTGCAAGCGACTTTACGGCCTGAAGTGCAAGCGGTTTTTAAAAGCCTCAGAGAACATGGCATTAAGCACATCGGTATCGTTTCCGGCGACCATGCGGCCCCCACCCAAAAATTAGCCGAACAGCTTAACGTTGACAGCTTCTTCGCCGAAGTATTGCCCGAAGACAAAGCGGGCATTGTCAAACAGTTTCAAGCCGAAGGGCATAATGTCTGTTTTATCGGCGATGGCGTCAATGACACGATTGCGATGCGCCAGGCCGATTTGTCCATTTCGTTGCGGGGCGCGACCACGCTGGCGATTGACGTGGCGGATATTATTCTGACCGACCCCGACCTTAACCGGCTGTGCGAGTTGATGGTGTTGTCTGAGAAACTGGAAAACAACCTTAAGCGGGGGCTTGGGATTTGCTACACCGGCATGGGCGTTGTCCTCGCCGGCAGTTTCTTTGCCAATCTTGACATTCTTACCGCTACGCTAGTGCATTTCGTGTTGGGAACCGGCGCTGTGGGTAACGCCATGTTACCGTTGCTGGAAATCAACAAAGAAAATGCCGAGGACGCACCGGAAAATCTTGATGCCAACATTCAGCCATTACCGACCGACTCCGAGCCGGTCGATCAAACCCATGCCGAATCCGTCAAATCATTACCTACCTTGGTAAAAACGCCCAAACGCAAAAAAGCAGCCTAACGTATGTCCGACTTATCCCCCGCACTCGTTATCGCAGGTGCCGGTGCCACTGGTATTGCCTGTGCGCTGGCCGCCGCCCGGCAAAAAATCCCGGTGGTTTTGTTGGAAAAATCAGACCAGCTTGGCGGCACAGTAACCGGAGCCTTGATTCATACCTTAGGCGGCTTTTTTAATGACCGGGGCGATGCCCTTAATCCGGGACTGTCGGCAGAACTTATTGATCGACTCGTTGAGACCAGCCCTTTTACCGGCAAACGGCGTATTGGCAAAACCTGGGTTTTAAACGTAGACCCTGCTATTTATCAACAGGTGATCAGCAATTGGCTTAACGAGTATCCAACGATTAACGTCTGTTACCGGACTCGTATTAATAATGTATCGATTAATAGCCAGCGTATTGATGCAGTAACGGCCACCTGCAATGACCAATCCCTTACGCTCAATACGCTGGCCGTCATCGATGCCACGGGCCGGGCCGACATTGTCCGCCATATCGACTCGCGCTTGGTCACCGAGGGCTCGGCGTTAGCTGGATTGATCGTGCAACTGGGCGGCGTTAGCCCTGGTACTTTGGATTTCCCCAAAGGCCTCGCGCTATTACGGCATATTCGGAAAGCGGCTGAAAACCATGAGCTACCGCCGGAATGCGCTACGCTATGGCTTGACGGCGGCGTTTATCCCGATGAAATTTATGTAAAATTTAATTTACCGGCAAAAGATTATGATCACACGCAGATGCTAACCGTGGCAGGTCAACTTTTAGCCTTTCTTCAGGCACGGCCTGGATTTGCCAAAGCCTTTATCCGTTGCCATGGCCAGTTGGGTATTCGCGACGGGGGGCGTGTACACGGCGATTACACGCTCACCGAAGCGGATCTCAAACAAGGCCGACACTTTGACGATGCCGTATGCCGCGCCGCTTGGCCGATTGAATATTGGCATCCGGAACACGGGGTCAGCCTCGATTACTTCCCACCCGGCCACAGCTACGAAATTCCCTTAAAAGCCCTTAAAGTCTGCGGGTTAAATAATTTTTTTGTGGCCGGAAAATGTTTTTCAGCGGAGCCACGCGCCCAAGCTTCGGCACGGGTGGTCGGAAGTTGCTGGGCAATGGGGGAAGGTTTGGTTAACGCGCACTTTGGGGAATTTTAAAATGACACTGAATTTGGCTGAAATTTTTTTTAACCAATCGGCCTTAATGCCGGAACATCCGGCGATCCTCGGTCCGCATGAAGACACCTCAATCAGCTATGGGGCCTTGCGAAAAGAAATTCAAACCCTGGCGGAACACTTACTCGCCGCAGGCATCCATGCAGGCATGAATGTTGGTCTGCACTATCCCGGCGGCCAAGCTTACATTGCGTTTACCTACGCACTTTGGGCATGTGGGGCGTGCGTCACACCGATTCCGATGGAATTGGCAACGGAAGAAAAACAACTTATTTTCCAGCATATCGCGATTGACGCCGTCATATCCACGACCGGCTGCCAGCTATTTGCCGCGCTTGCTGTCGGCGAAGCAATGCCGTTAACGGAAAAAGCCTGCTTACTGAATCTTAAAGCTTTGCGCACACCACCCGCAGAGTTGGCGGGACTAAATCCGGCGTTCATTCGCTTTACCTCTGGCACCACGGGCGAGGCCAAAGGCGTGATTCTCTCCCATGAAAGCATCTTTGCCCGCATCCAGGCTGCCAATGAAGGTTTGCAGATCGATGCCAACGACCGTATTGTTTGGCTGTTATCGATGGCCTACCATTTTGCCGTGTCTATTGTCGCTTACCTTAGCTTTGGCGCCACCATCGTTTTATGCAAGAACAGTTTCGGCAGCACGATTTTGCAGGCAGCCAACCGTCATCATGCCACGCTGATTTATGCGGCGCCAACGCATTACGAATTAATGAGCCATGACCGTAGCGATCAAACACTGTCGGGTATACGCCTGGCTATCGTTACCACCGCTTACCTCCGCCCCGACATTGCCGAGGCTTTTTACCAGCGCTTCGGCATCGCGCCGAATGAGACCTACGGCATTATTGAAGTGGGCCTGCCGGCCGTAAACCTTGACGCGCCGAAACAGAAACGGGGCTCGGTCGGCAGATTATTGCCCGGCTAAAGTGTCAAACTGGACTCGCCCGATGAAAACGGCATCGGCGAAATTATGCTCTGTGGCCCTGGATTATTAGATGCTTATTATCAGCCGTGGAAACCGCGCGACGTTATCCTCAACCAGCACGGCGGTTGGTTGGCGACAGGCGATTTGGGATTCATCGATGAGGACGACTATCTGTTCATTGTCGGCCGCAGCAAAGAAATGATCAGCGTTGCCGGCATGAAATTTTTTATACAAGAAGTCGAGACGGTCCTGGAACGTCATCCCGCTATCCAGGCCGCTTGCGTATTTGCCGTTAAAGCGCGCCGCTTAGGCGAAACACCGGTGGCCCATGTCGTGCTGGCCGATAACCATGAGCCGCCCGATGAAGTCGAACTCAAAAGATACTGTGCCGAACATTTGGCCAGTTACAAAATCCCTGACCAGTTTCACTGGGTCGATAGCTTGGCACGTACCGCCAGCGGCAAATTGATCCGTAATGCCCATAAATTATTGACCACCCAAAATACAAAAATACTATGAACCTACCACAGCAGCTACGTGAACACATTTTTAACCAATACATCAAAGATAAAGCGGCGGAGGGTTTTAATGACGATTACAACCTGATCGATGAGGGCATCCTCGACTCCTTGGCCATCATGAATTTGATTGCCTGGCTGGAAAAGCAGTATGCGATTGAGTTTGACGAAGGCGACATCGTCTTGGAGAACTTTAGTTCCGTGAATGCCTTGCTCGATTTTGTACAACGCAAACGTGCGGTTAGCGAAAGCCTCTAATCCAAAAAAACATTTCATCCACAATACACTACGAAACTACGGCTTTTAGGCTAGCACACCTACTTTGCCGAGGAAAACGCCCCATGACCCCATCATCCCCTCTTTCATACAGCCAACAAGCGCTTTGGTTTATCTACCGCGATGCGCCAAAAAGTGCGGCTTATAATATGGCTTTGCCGCTTCAGTTTGCCGGCGAGGTTGATGGACAAATCTTACAACAGGCTGTACAGCGCTTAGTCGAACGCCATCCGTCACTCCGCAGTCGCTTTTTTGAGCAGGACGGAGTGCCCCATCAGCATGTCGTCACCGACATAAATTCCCATTGGCAGGAAGTTGACGCGGGCCAATGGCCGGAAACAGTGTTGATGGCCGCGTTATACAGTCATTCACAGCAGCCTTTTACATTAGAAGAAGGCGCATTCCGGGCCATACTGTTCCAGGGTGCCGACACGGGTACGGTATTATTGCTTAACCTCCATCACATTACCGGCGATGCGGCCTCCCTGGCTATTCTCGGCAAAGAATTATTGGCGTTTTATGGGGCGGAAAACGTGCCGTCAACGGCCACGGATTACGGCCATTACGTCCAGTGGGAGGCTGAGCTGCTTAACGGCCAAAAAGGCCAACGCATGGCGAAGTATTGGCAACAACAGCTTGCGGGAGATGTACCTGTTTTGCAACTGCCCACCGATTATCCGCGTCCACCGCTACAGACTTTCAACGGCGCCTCGGTGCGTGCCGAACTACCGGAACAGTTGACGGAGGCCGTCAAAAATCTCGCCAAAGCCCACAAGACTACCTTGTTTACAGTGCTGTTCAGCGCCTATCAAACCCTATTGCAGCGCTATTCGGGACAGGACGATATTTGGATCGGCGTACCCACCTCGACCCCGCGCAACCAAACGGAATTTGCCGATATGGTCGGCTATTTGGTCAACCCGATGATCATGCGCGGCGATTTTGCAAACGATAAAAATGCCAGCTTCAGCCGGCTCCTGCAACTTAACAGCAAGCAAATGCTGACCGGGCTTTATCATCAGCCTTATCCGTTCACCCTGCTGATAGAGCAATTGCAACCGCAACGGAACCCGGCTTACCCGCCTTTGGTCCAGGCCCTGTTTGCCCTGGAGCGGGACGACCTTATCCCCAAGCAATTTTCAGCGAACGGCCTGCTGGCCCGAAGCCTGGATATTGCCCAAATGGAAGGGCAGCTTGATTTGGCCCTGACTTTTTCCGATAGCGATGACGGCAAGACTTTGTCAGCCGTATGGGACTACAACCGCGACCTGTTTAAAGAGGCCACAATTGCCCGGATGGCGGAGCATCTGCACCTGCTGTTGCAAGGCGCGGTTGATGATGCCGAACAAGACATCGCGAAAATGCCTCTTCTGACCGAGGCTGAAAAGGCGCAGCTAAAGCAATGGAAGCCAACGGAAACGGATTATCCAAAAAATCAAACTGTTGTTGATCTGTTTGAACGGCAAGTGGCAACAACGCCCGATAACCTTGCCGTGATCTTTGAAGACCAGTCGCTGAGCTTCCGTCAACTCAATGATAAAGCCAACCAACTGGCGCACCATCTGCTCAGCCTGAAAACGGAAACGGGGGTGCCGTTATTGGCCGATAACCCGCTGATCGCGATTGCTATTGATCGCTCACTGGACATGGTCATTGGTGTATTGGCCATTTTCAAAATCGGCGGGGCTTATGTGCCGATAGACCCGGATTATCCAAGCGCCCGCATGCTGGATGTGCTGGACGACAGTGCAACGCCGCTATTGCTGACGAAAAGCCACACCCGGTTACCGTTGGCCGGCGCAAAACAGGATTATGTCACGCTGTGCCTGGATGAACTGGATGTCACCAGCCGGCCCACTGACAACCTAGCCGGAAGATCCAGGCCGGAAGCTTTGGCTTATATGATTTATACCTCGGGCTCGACCGGCAATCCCAAAGGAGTCATGGTTGGGCACCAAGCCTTGACCTTGCATAGTCAGGCCATGTTGCAACAATACGGACTCGCTGAAAATGACCGGGTCCTGCAATTTGCCTCGCTGAGCTTTGACACCTCGCTAGAGCAGCTGTTAGTGGCTTGGCTAAGTGGTGCCTGTTCGGTGCTGTTAACAACCAATTTAATGCCGGCGCCGGACTTATTGGCTTTAATAAAAAAATGCGCCATCACAGTAGCCGACTTACCGCCCGCTTATTGGCAACAAATGCTGGAAATGCCAACGATTGCCGATGACTTGGGTAGCCTCAGAATGCTTATTTTAGGCGGGGAGGCATTGCCGTTAAGTTTGGCACAGCAAACCCGCAAGCGCTTTCCCGCATTGACCTGTTTCAATGCCTACGGCCCCACGGAAGCGACAATCACGCCTTGTATTTACCGCTTGCCGCTGACTTTAACCGACAACACCCACTACATCGCCATTGGCAAGCCCCGCGCCAACACGCCTGTTTATATCCTTAATGGCCAACTTCAACCCCAACCGTTAGGTATCCCAGGCGAATTGTGCATTGCTGGCGCCGGCCTTGCCCGCGGCTATCTGCACCAACCCGAACTGACGGCCGAGAAATTCATCGAAGTCGAACTGTTCGGTAAACAAACGCGCATCTATAAAACCGGCGACTTGGCAAGATGGCTGCCCGACGGCAACCTCGAATTCCTGGGCCGCGTTGACCAACAAATTAAGCTGCGCGGCTTCCGCATCGAATTAGGCGAAATCGAGGCAGTGCTTTGCCAATATCCGGACGTCAAGGAAGCCGTGGCGAGCCTGCACGAGGTCGATAACGATAAACGGATTGCCGCCTACCTGACTACGGATAACAGCAACTTCAGCAGCGATGAATTACGCGTCTGGCTAAAAGCCAGACTGCCCGATTACATGGTCCCCAGCCATTTTCTGTGTCTGGACAGCCTGCCGCTGACGCCCAACGGCAAGATCGACCGCAACGCTTTGCCTGCTCCCGAGTTTCAGGCTTCAACCGGTTTTAGCCAGCCTGTTACGCCTACCGAAGGTTTGTTGGCCGCGTTATGGGCCGGTGTTCTCAAACGCGAAAGCATTGGCCGGCACGACAACTTTTTCGAACGGGGCGGACATTCCTTGCTGGCAACCCAACTGATTGCCCGCATCCGCGAAAGCTTCCAGGTTGAACTGCCGATCCGGGCGGTATTTGAGCATCCTCAATTATCCAGCTTGGCGGCGGCCATCGACGCGGCTGCCGGCGGCGTCAGTCTGCCCGTGATTGAACCCCAGGCCGCCGATGAACCTAAAGTATTGTCTTTCTCCCAGCAACGGTTGTGGTTCCTGAACCAGTTCGAGGACAACAATAGCGCGACCTATAACATGCCGTTGGCTTTGCGGCTGTCAGGCCGGCGGGAGGGCGAAGCCTGACGGCCGAGCCTGCAATGGTTGGTGGAACGCCATGCCGGCCTGCGCGGCCATTTCCCGACGCTTGCCGGGCAGGCGCAGGTGCGGATCAGGGACATCAACGCCCTGTCAATCCAAGACTTGCGCCCGCTACCGGCCGATGACCGGGAACGTGAAGTCCAGCGCCTGACCAATAGCCACGCCATCGCGCCTTTCGATCTGGAACAGGGGCCGTTATTCAGGGCCGACCTGCTGCGGCTTGACGACACCGATGCGGTGCTGCTGTTGAACATGCACCACATCATCAGCGACGGCTGGTCGATGGCCGTATTCATGCGCGACTGGCAACACGCCTATGTTGCCTTTGCCGGGGGCGGTCAGCCCAGCCTGCCGGAACTGCCTATCCAATACAGCGACTATGCGGCTTGGCAACGGCAGTGGCTCCAGGGCGAGGTGCTGCAGCAGCAAATCGATTACTGGACAGGGCAGCTTAACGGACTGCCCGAATTGCTGGAACTGCCGACCGACAAACCCCGGCCGCCGCAGCAAAGTTACCGGGGCGCGCATGTTACCTACAGCCTGCCGGCAACGCTGAGCCAAGCCGTCACTCGATTAAGCCGGCAACAGGGCGCAACCCTGTTCATGACCTTGTTGACAGCCTTTGAAGTGCTGTTGTCGCGCTATAGCCGCCAACAGGACATTTGCGTCGGCAGCCCGATTGCGAACCGCACTCACGCACGCACCGAGGATTTAATCGGCTTTTTCGTCAACACCTTGGTGCTGCGCGGCCAAATTGACCCGCAACAAAGCTTCGCCGGGCTGTTGCAAGCCACCCGCCAAACCTGCCTGGAGGCTTATGCGCATCAGGACATCCCTTTTGAGATGCTGGTCGAGAAACTGCAACCGACTCGCAGCCTGAGCCATAGCCCGTTGTTCCAGGTGATGTTTGTGTTACAGAATAACGAATCCGCCGAATTGGCTTTGCCTGATCTGGAGGTTAGCGTTCTTGAAGCAGACTACCCCGTCGCCAAATTCGACCTGACCCTGCATGTCGCCGAACAGGACGGGCAGCTGCATTGTTACTGGGAATATGCAACCGATCTGTTTGCGGGCGAAACCATAAAACGCATGGCCGGACATTTTGAGGTTTTGCTCAATGCCATTGTCGACAATCCAGAGCGGGCCATCGGCCTGCTGCCGCTGCTGACCGAACAAGAAACCCGGCAATTGCAGGCCTGGAACGACACCGCGACCGACTATCCCAAAGACCAGACTATTGCCGGTTTGTTTGAACAACAAGCGGCGGCAATGCCCGATAATATTGCCGTGGTCTTTGACGGCCACGCGCTGAGTTACCGCCAGCTCAACGATAAAGCCAACCAACTGGCGCACTACCTGCTCGGCCTGAAAACGGAAACGGGGGCACCGTTATTGACCGGTAACCCGCTGATCGCGATTGCGGTCGAACGCTCGCTGGACATGGTCGTCGGCCTGCTGGCCATTCTCAAAGCCGGCGGGGCCTATGTGCCGGTAGATCCCGATTACCCGACCGTCCGCATCCGTCACATGCTGGAAGACAGCCAGGTTCCGCTGCTGCTGACCCAAAACAAGCTGCAAAGCCAATTGCCGTCGGCTGAATTGGAACATGGCTGTGTGCTGCTGTGTTTGGATGAACTGGATGCCGCTGGCCAGCCCATTGACAATCCGGAGAGAAAAAGCGGGCCGGAGGATTTGGCTTATGTGATTTATACCTCGGGTTCGACCGGGCTGCCGAAAGGCGTCTGCATAGCCAATACTGCCGTGGCTCATTTAGTTAAAAACACAAATTATATTCAAATCAATGCCGATGATTGCATTGCGCAAGCCTCGAATGTCTCCTTCGATGCGGCAACCTTTGAAATTTGGGGCAGTTTATTAAACGGCGCCCGATTGGTCGGCATAGCCAAAGAGTTGCTTCTGTCACCCCATCAATTGACAGAGCATTTGCAAAGCCAGCGCATCAACACGCTTTTTGTCACAACGGCCTTATTTAACCAGATCGCACAAGCCCAGCCCGACTGCTTTAAAACCTTAAAATACCTGCTTTTTGGCGGTGAACAGGCTGATCCTCACTCGGTCAATACTATTTTAAGCCAGCATCCGCCCGAACAGCTGCTGAATCTCTATGGGCCAACCGAAACGACAACGTTTGCTTCCTGGTACTTGGCCAATAGCGGGCAACAGCCGGAGAACATCAACACAATCCCAATTGGCAAGCCTCTTGGCAATACCGAAATCTTTATCCTGAATACGCAACATCAGCCGCAACCGCCGAATATTCCCGGCGAGCTGTGCATTGCCGGTGTAGGTCTTGCCCGCGGCTATCTGAACCGGCCCGAACTGACCGCCGAGAAATTCATCGAAATCGAACTGTTCGGTAAATTGACGCGCATCTATAAAACCGGCGACTTGGCCCGCTGGCTGCCCGACGGCAACCTCGAATTCCTGGGCCGCATTGATCAGCAAATCAAGCTGCGCGGTTTCCGCATCGAATTGGGCGAAATTGAAACGGTGCTGTGCCAATATCCCGGCGTTAAGGAAGCCGTGGCGAACCTGCACGAGGCCGATAGCGATAAACGCATTGTCGCCTACCTGACCACGGCTCAGGGCAACTTCAACAGCGATGAATTACGAAGCTGGCTAAAGGCAAAACTGCCCGATTACATGATTCCCAGCCATTTTCTGTGCCTGGACAGTCTGCCGCTGACGCCCAACGGCAAGATTGACCGCAAAGCCTTGCCTAAGCCTGACTTGTCCATTCAGGGCGAACAACAACTGCCGCATACCGAAACGGAGCAATTGCTGTGCAGCCTCTGGTCGCAAGTGTTGCGCCTCGACGTGGCGAGCATCAGCGCCAATTTCTTTGCAGCGGGCGGGCATTCCCTATTGGCAACCCAACTGGTTTCCCGCATTCGCGAGAGCTTTGACATTGACATGCCGTTGCGGACTGTTTTTGAATATCCGCTGCTCCGGGAGCAGGCCGAATGGCTGGACAGGCAGCAACGCGGTTCGGAATTGCCCGCCATCCTGCCGTTGGCAGAGGGCGAAGCTTTGACATTATCTTTTGCCCAGCAACGCTTGTGGTTCCTGGCGCAATTGGCAAGACAGAGCGCAACCTATAACATGCCGGCCGCATTGCGGCTGGAAGGCCGGCTCAATGAAGAGGCGCTGCAAAGCGCCTTGACTGACTTGATTCAGCGCCACCAAACCCTGCGTGTCTGTTTTCCGATGGTTGACGGAAAGCCGACCGTTCAACTGAATGAGGCTTATAACCCGCTGAGCGTCACGGACCTTAGTGACTTAGCGGATGCCGAACAAAATGGTCAAATTGCCGAATGGGTTGACCTCCATGCCAACAGCCCTTTCGATCTGAGCACCGGCCCCCTTTTCAAGGCGCAGCTGCTTAGACTGGGCGACGAAGAACATATCCTGCTGTTCAACATGCACCATATTATCAGTGACGGCTGGTCGACAGCCGTGATGATTCGGGACTGGTGCCGGTTATACGACGCGTATGTCCAAAATCGTGAACCGCAACTGCCCGAACTGCCGATTCAATACAGCGACTATGCGGCTTGGCAAAGAAACTGGCTGCAAGGCGCCGTTCTGGAGCGGCAACTGGATTACTGGGCAGACAAGCTGGTCGGCGCGCCGGAATTACTGGAGCTGCCTGCGGACAACCCGCGCCCCGCGGTGATGAGCTACCGGGGCAAGCATCTGCAAAGCACGTTGAATCCGATACTCACGCAGGAAATCAAAACGTTGAACCGCAAACACGGAGTCACTGACTTCATGGCCTTATTGGCTGCCTTCACGGTTTTGCTCTCCCGCTACAGCGGACAAACGGATATTGTGGTGGGTTGCCCCATCGCCAACCGCACCCAAAGCCAAACCGAGGATTTAATCGGCTTTTTCGTCAATACGCTGGCCCTGCGCTTGCAAATCGATGCCGAGCAAACTTTTTTCGAGCTGTTAACGCAGGTCAGGAAAACCGCGGTTGAAGCCTACAGCCATCAGGACATTCCGTTTGAAGCCTTGGTTGAAAAAATAAATCCCTCCCGCAGCCTGAGCCATTCCCCACTCTTTCAAGTGATGTTCGTGCTGCAAAACGCGCCGGAAGAAGCGCTGGAACTGAGCGGATTGAACATAACGCTGATTGAATCCGAGCATGCCACGGCTAAATTCGATTTGACCTTGAGTGTCGAGGAACGTGACGGCGCATTTGTTTGTCATTGGGAATACAACACGGATCTGTTCCTCCCGGAAACCATCGTCCTGATCAGCGAACGTTTTCAGGTATTGCTGGAGGGGATTGTTTCCGGGCCGGAGCAATCGATAGCTGAACTGCCATTGCTGACGCTTGCGGAACAACAACTACTGCAAGCTTGGAACCGGACAGAAAGCGATTATCCCCAAGACCGGACGATTGTTGATTTATTCCAGATCCAGGCCGGGAAAACGCCCGACGCTATCGCGGTGGTTTTTGAGGACCGGCAGTTGACCTACCGCCAGCTGAATCAACAGGCCAATCAACTCGCGCATTATCTGCTCAATCTTAAAATCGACGGTCGTCAGCTGGTAAGCGGCAACTGCCTGGTTGGTATTTGCGTGGAACGTTCGCTGGAGATGATCATCGGCTTGTTAGCGATAGTGAAGGCGGGCGCCGCTTATGTGCCGCTTGACCCGGATTATCCGGCGC
>CAZJOY010000127.1:0-11794 GCA_964547705.1 uncultured Methylobacter sp.
AAAGGCCAGGGGGGAAGGGGTTTGTTTGCCATTCAAAGTTTTTTGGGGTTTCAGTCAGGGGGGCGCGCAATCGTTCGGCGATATGAACCGCTTCCTCGGCTCCGGAATGCGGTAATAGTACGGCGAACTCCTCGCCGCCCATGCGGCCAAGCACATCCATCGAGCGCAACTGTTCAGAGCTACGGGACACTGTTTCTTGCAATACCCAATCGCCCGCCGCATGACCGTATGTGTCATTAATCAGTTTGAAATGATCAAGATCAAGCATCAGCACACTGAAACGGCACGCGTAGCGGTGATACTGATCAATCGTAATAGCAAGACTGTCCATCAAGCTACGCCGGTTGGCAATGTTGGTGAGCGGGTCGGTGTTGGCTAGCCTTACGAGTTCAAGATTGGCATCGCGCAGATGAGTCATGAGTTCTTCCACGCTATAGACTCTGGCAAATGATCGACTGCTAAAAAAAGCTTGCATTATGCCGTAGCTCAGAAGCAAAAAACCGCTGGCAAAGATGGCGTGAGCTAGCCACCACTGATGGCTCCACGGCTTGGCGAGTAGAAAAGAGATAGATGCTTGAGCAAAAAATACTAACGAAATCATAAATAACGTCATCAAAGGCCCTCGAATTCGCCGCGCCAACATGGAGAAAATATTGATCAGTGTCGTTGCTACAACTCCCCACTCCAATCCGCGGCGAAGCTTGCCTGCGAACTCACTGTTGTTCATCATGCCAACCTCGGCCAGGCAAAAGCTGCCGTAATGGGATAATGCTAACGCAATCAGCAGATCCAGAGCGATAAACAGCAGAACGAATGTCCGCCATGATTTCAGTTGCGCGCTTGCTTGGGGTAAGGCTGCGGGGCGGTTGTAATTGAACAGCCCTAGCAGAAGACAAAGCGCTAATGCTAAGCGGGAAACCGGACCGTAAATCAAAAAAAGGCCCAAATTGCAATTCGACCATTGGGTAAACAGGCCATGACAAGCGTAAATTATCGAGAAGCCAAGAAAACCAAACGCCAACCAACGTAAAAATATTTCCCCGGACGAGCGATAACACAGCCATGTTACCCACGTTACAAAGCTGCTGATCAAGGTCGAAACACCGATAGCCAGATGGTGCAAACTAAAGCTCAGGTATTGCGCATCGGTAGGCGGAAATGCGTATAGATAAGCTATGGCAATACTGGGTGTGAAGGCGAACAAGAATTGAAGCCCGCACACATAACTCTTAGTTAGGCTTATTAGGGCTGGGGGCGTATTGGAGCTGAAATCGTCCGTCATAACATCTCGAAAAGGGTCTTATTGAGCCTACACGCGCTAACTTAAGACATGATGAGGTAGAGAAAGCGGCAGTGTAGATTGGATTGCGCCTTTCCACAACTCAATAATAGGTGCTGCAATATAATGTTGAATCGGACAGCTAGAGATTTTGATCTTCGGTTTTTAAAACGATAAACCTTGTCAAAGCCCTGTTCTTTTAAAAGGCTGTGAATTTTTGCATCGTATCGGGGGGCAGAAAATTGCGAATTTTTTGTGTTTATCGAAAACTCAAGAAGATTGTTGTACTTGGGTTAGTCCAGTAAAAAATTAGCCTGTTTTAGTCGGGTATCCTGTTCAGCGTCTGTGGTTTCGTCTTTCAAGTTAACTCCCGAAAGCTCTAATTTTTCAGCTTCATCGATTAAAAACAGCAATTTTTTTAACGCCTGCCGATAGCCCAATCCGTTGCTGTGGATATTGGAGATGCAATTGCGGTCGGCATCTGTGCTGATGCCTGATCTGGCCTGATAAGTAAAGTAAATGCCCATGCTGTCCGGCGAGCTTAAGCCGGGTCTTTCGCCGATCAAGACGATACACAAGTTGGCTGTATAGTGTTCCGCGATACCATCGCCAATCGCTACTCGGCCGTGTTTGACCAGGCATACCGGAGGTAGCCGGTAGTTTTTTTGTTGCAGTTCGGGCAGTAATAAATTTAGGAACGGTTCGGCGTGATGTTCTATGGCCGTAGACGATAAACCGTCGGCAACCACGACAACGGCATCGAACGGGAGCAGGGCAGTGTGCTGTAAACAGGCTTTAGACGATGCGCTTAACAAACGTCCGAGATCGGGACGCTGCAAATAGACAGACTGGTTTTCCGCTTGGGATTCTAAGGTCAGTGTTGGATAACCTTGCTGATTCAAGCTTTGTTCGAGTCCTGAAAAGTCCAGCGGAATGTTGACTGCATCGCGAGCCAACGCATGCGACAACTGAAAATCCAGGTAGGCATGGGTCGGCAGGCTCATTCCGGCCCGTCCCAACGCGATACGCGCCGTGGTGAATTGTTTCAGGCTTTGCCAAGGATTTTGGACAATTTTAAAATCGCTCATCGCCTTACTCGCTTAGGTTTTGTAAAGACGGTTTAAATAATGCCGGTACATCGGGCCGTTGTAGCAACCGATTTTCGGCAGTAAAAATTTCGTGTTGCTGCAACCATTGCTCAAACTCGGGGGCAGGCCGCAACCCCAGCACTTGGCGTAGATAAAGCGCATCGTGGAACGATGTCGATTGATAATTCAGCATCACATCGTCAGCGCCGGGAACGCCCATGATAAAAGTGCCTCCGGCAACCGCAAATTGAGTCAGCAGCATATCCATATCATCCTGGTCGGCTTCGGCGTGATTGGTGTAGCAGATATCGCAACCCATCGGCAGGCCCAGTAATTTGCCGCAGAAATGATCTTCCAGACCAGCGCGGATAATCTGCTTGCCGTCGTAAAGATATTCAGGACCGATAAAACCGACCACGGTATTGACCAGCAGCGGTTTGAATTTACGTGCCACCGCATAAGCCCTGGCTTCACAGGTTTGTTGGTCCATCCCTTGATTAGCATTGGCGGATAGTGCGCTGCCTTGGCCGGTTTCAAAATACATGCAATTATCGCCCAAGGTTCCGCGCCCCAATTCCAGCGCAGCCAGCCGGGCTTCGTTTAATAAATCGAGATTAATGCCGAAACTATCGTTGGCTTTTTGCGTGCCGGCAATGGATTGAAACACCAAATCGACCGGCGCGCCCTGTTCGATGGCTTTCAAAGTTGTCGTTACATGCGTCAGCACACAGGATTGCGTCGGTATTCGATAACGTTCGATGACTTCATGCAGCATGTGTAGCAAGTGCGAGGTTGCTTGAAGATTGTCGGAGGCCGGGTTAATACCGATAACGGCGTCGCCGCAGCCATACAGCAAGCCGTCCAGCAGGCTGGCGGCAACACCGGCCGGGTTATCGGTCGGATGGTTCGGTTGCAAGCGTGTGGACAGGCGGTTTTCGAGGCCGATTGTGTTGCGAAAGCGGGTAATAACGCGGCATTTTTTAGCGACCAGAATCAGATCCTGGATACGCATGATTTTGGATACAGCGGCGACCATTTCCGGCGTCAATCCTGGGGCTATTGCGGTCAGCATTTCTGTTGTTGCCTGTTCAGACAGCAACCAGTTACGAAAATCGCCGACTGTCAAATGGCTGATCGCCGCAAAAGCAACGCTATCATGCTCGTCGATAATCAAGCGGGTGACTTCATCCTGTTCATAAGGCACCAGCGCTTCATTAAGAAACCGTTTCAGCGGCACATCGGCAAGTACCCACTGGGCGGCGACCCGCTCAAGATTATTGAGGGTAACGACTGCGTCAATCTAATCGCCCGAACGGGCCGAGGTCACATTCGCCATCAAGTTTGGCGTGTTTATAAATTGTTAGGTTTGATCAGCGATGTGAGTTTTATACATGAGCTACTTATCCAGAGGCGGTCAGAATGTTCAAAATAGCATGACATTATGAAGTCGATGTTACAGGAGCTGAATCTATAACAGGTAGATTGCATGATGCAACCTGAAATATTTAAGTGTGTATGTCAGCCTATCATTCCGGGCGGGCTGTTGGTTGAGCGCATAGATCATCAAATCTATGCGCGAGAAGCGGATTATTCCGGCTAAGCCGGATAACACAAATCGATAGTTATGCGAAATAATCGGTGGCGCCAAACCAATCTATCGTATTTTGATTGATAGGCGTCAGTTTTTCACTCACCAATTCATCAAGGATATATTCCAGGCCATAGAAATTGCCATTATCAAAAGCCTGGTTCATCGGGGTAACAATATCGTTATGCATATCGAAATTCTGGTTAACCATCTTTACCTTCCTGTCTTACTGATTGATATACAAAATTAGGTTTGATACAGGTCAGTTTCCTGCTGTCGGAAGCAATCGTGCCTGTAATTACTGCCTTAAATTACGCTTGTTTTCTGAACAGAAACTGAAGCAAGTATTTAGTAGATTGATTCTGCAAAGCTGTTGAGCCAGCTTTGCTCAGTGGGAGTCAAGGTATCGCTTGGATATTACGAGTGGTTAATGGGCTTTCGACAAGATTGGCGTTTAGAGAATTTTAAGCTCTGAAGTTGCGACTTTGGCTGGCGGCTGTTCACAAGTTTTTAAGTCATAGAACCGAATCATATTACGTCCAGCGTCTTTGGCTTTATACATTGCATCATCAGCCCACTTGAGGATGTCGTCTGGGCAGGTTTCAGTGTTGGTAAAAACGATCACTCCGATACTCGCGGAACATTTGTGTTCAACGATGGTGTCGGCATTTCCGGTGGTTTTTTTGATGACTAATTGATAGGGCGCAGATAAGGAGTTTCGGACTTTTTCAGCAACCATCCCTGCTTGTTCAGTCGATTGCGACTTATCGGCATTCAGTTCATTCAACAGCACGACAAACTCATCGCCACCAAAGCGTGCGACAGTATCTACTTCACGCACACAAGCTTTTAACCGCTTCGCCACCTCGACCAGCAACAAGTCTCCGACCGGATGACCGTGGGCATCATTCAGCGGTTTGAAGTTGTCAAGATCGAGTATCATCAATGCAGCATAATTACCGTTGCGCTTGCTGTTAACTATCGCATGGCTCAATCGATCATTGAGCAAGCGACGGTTAGGCAAGTTCGTCAGCGTGTCATAAAACGCGAGTTGACGCACTTGTTCTTCCATTTCCTTACGTTCAGTAATGTCGCGAATAATGCCCAGAGCCTGCCAAGTGTTACGGAAATTGAAAGAAGAAATGGATAGCTCGACGGGAAATTCTTCATTGTTTTTGCGGAGCGCTGTAATCTCGAACGTTTTGCCAATGACATTGCCAACGCCATAACGTTGAAAACGCTCAAAGCCGTTATGTGCAGATTCGTGATAGCGCATAGGAACGAGCAAATTGTGCAGATTTTTACCCACTGCCTCATTCGCTTCGTAGCCGAATATTTCCTCGGCAGCTGGATTCCAATAAATCACTTGTTCCTCGGGATCGATTATTACGATTGCATCTTTGGCAGCGGTACTGATAAGGCGGAATTTTTCCTCGCTCTCCGTCAGTGCATGGCTCCTGTTTTCCAACTCTATGGTGCGTTGCTTGACCGTTTCTTCAAGTTGATCTTGATGTAATTGCAGTTCCTCCGTGACGCTTTTTAATTTATCGATAGTAGTATTAAGGTGTTTGACGAAGGGATGAAAAATCACCATCGCTTCCAAAGCTAATAGGATCAACGTAACTGCCCAGCACATGGTTTCTACTTTTTGCAAACGTGTTACCGATGCTTCCCCTTCCAGCTGATACTGACGCACCATCTGATCGAGAGCGGCAACTAAAGTATTCGGTGCGTTTTGAGTAATGTATTGTAATTGCGGGTTAGTCGGAGTTAAGGCGTCGTCGTTCAGTTGCAGTAACTCATGAACAATTTCGATGTAGGTTTCTACATGCTTATCCAACGCATTTGGCCCATCAAAATACATGGCATGGATAGTGGGCGACATGGTTCTAGGCAGACTCATAGTGGCATCGCCATGAGTCAAACCATGATGCGAACGTTCCATCAGCTGGATTGCATCCGTTAATTTGCTGCGAATCTGTGGCCGCTCAGCTCTAGGTGCGTTTACCAGAAGGTTTGAGAACAATGCAGTGCGTTGGCTCAGCATACGCTGCCGCCCGCTTATGTTGACCATGGCTGCCGTGCTATTTTGCTCCGATATTACCAGGTGTAAGCTCAGCCATGCTGCTGTTGAAAGTAACGCCACTAGCGATAATGCGAATATGTAACGCCAAGTCAAGGCGCGTGCTACGCTCAAATCGCTCACCCAATCTGTTCTAATAGCTTTACTGTGCTGCACGGGGCTCCGCCGACTTCAAGTGTAAATAAAAGCTTACTTTAGCATTTCTGGGTAATTTCTTCATTAAATGCGGGAAGTCATCGAATTGTTTTTGCTCCGCTGGAGCATTGTTATCTCCATGGAGTTTTTGCAAGGCAATGGATTCCAGGACAACTTATTTCTGCTGGTTATAGCGGATCGATGGTGAATTCTGTGGCAGAACCGGATTATTGAGACAAACAGTATTGTTGGAGCATAGAAAAAACACTTCCGCTTGAGGGCTGCATGAGTCATTTAAATCATCAGGGTGGTGATAAGCTTTTGCTCAAACTCCCAAAGAATGCTCAAACTCTTCCTGCGGCATGGCTTTACCGATCAGGTTGCCCTGATAAACGTAACAGCCGTGTTGCTCCAGAAATTCGCGTTGCTGTTCCGTTTCCACGCCCTCGGCGATGATGTCCATTCCCAAGCTGTTAGCCATGCCGATAATAGTTTGCACGATCACTGTATCGGTAGGCTTAACGCCAATGTTGCGCACGAAAGACTGATCGATTTTCAATTGATCGAACGGTAATTGCGCAAGACACTTCAGGGATGAATAGCCGGTACCAAAATCATCGATAGAGAAGCTGACGCCGATTTCTTTGAGTATTTTCATTTTGGCAATCGTGTCGTCGATGTCGTCGAATACTAGGCTTTCGGTAAATTCGAGTTTGAGTCGATCCGTTTTGATCGCGAATTTGTTCAACAAGGCGCGCACTTTTTCGGTAAAGTCAGGTTGATGAAATTGCCGTGCACTGACGTTAACGGCAAGCTGCAAACCGCGGGTTTGCGCATGGTTTTCCCAGCGTTTAAGCTGGGTGCAGGCGGCTTCCAGCACCCACTGCCCAATAGGTAATATGAGTCCGATTTCTTCAGTCAGTGGAATGAATTCATGCGGCAAGACGATGCCGCGTTTAGGGTGTTCCCAGCGCAACAACATTTCGGCGCCAACAGTTTGTCTATCATGCTGAGCTTGCCGTTGAAAATAGAGCTTGAATTGATTTTTCGTCAGCGCAAAGCGCAAGTCCGCTTCCATAGCGGCCCGAGCCGTAACAGACTTTTGCATGTCGTGGTCAAAAAAACGCAACGTGTTGCGGCCTGCCGCCTTGGCGCCATACATCGCGATATCCGCCCGTTTCAGCAGGGTGTTTATTTCATGCTGATGGTTGATGAATAGCGTGATGCCGATGCTCGGGGTGCTCCGATACTCATGCTTGTTGAGCTGGTAGACTTGGTTCAGCGAAGCAATGATTTTTTCGCCTATGGTTTTAGCCTTGACCGCGGCTTCTTCAATATTTTCGCTCAGTTCTTCCAGCATGATCACAAATTCATCGCCGCCTTGGCGTGACACGGTATCGCCTTCCCGCACGCAATCCATCAGGCGCTGTGCGACCTGTTGCAATAATATGTCGCCCATATCATGCCCCAGATGGTCATTAAGGGATTTGAAGTTATCAAGGTCAATGAACAGCAATGCGCCGTATTTTCTACTACGCGTACTGGTGGCCAATGCTTGTTGCAGCCTGTCCAGCAGCAGTCTGCGGTTCGGCAAGGCGGTCAGCGGATCATAGTAAGCCAGTTGTTTTATTTCCTCTTCCGAGGCCTTGCGCGCGGATATATCGGCATGCAAACCGACATAGTGAGTAACGTTGCCAGCGCTGTCTTTCACGGCGGTGATGGTTAGCCGTTTGGGATAGATTTCACCATTTTTGCGTTGGTCCCATATTTCACCCTGCCAAGATCCGGTGCAATTAATGCATTTCCACATTTCATCGTAAAAGTTCGCATCGTGATATCCGGATTTGAACATGCGGGGCGTTTGACCTATCAGTTCTTCGGCGCTATAGCCTGTAATCTCGGTAAAGGCCCGGTTAACCCGCATAATTATATTGTCGG
Organism: uncultured Methylobacter sp.; assembly: GCA_964547705.1. Classification (GTDB taxonomy): domain Bacteria; phylum Pseudomonadota; class Gammaproteobacteria; order Methylococcales; family Methylomonadaceae; genus Methylobacter_A. Next base: position 8,112 of record CAZJOY010000127.1, read on the forward strand.
CATTAGTGATCATAATGCCTTCCTGAGCTTCAAAGGCTGCGGCGGCGATACGTAATTCCTGTTCGGCATGCTTGCTTTCGCTGATGTCGGTCAGGGTAATGCGTAGCAGCGGAGTTTGGTCATCGGCCGTCACCAGCAGACAGTCCAGCCGGGCATGGAAATAGCTGCTGCCGCGTTTCAGCATCAGTTCGACAACTTTCTGTTTTGTTTCGCAGTCTAGCAGCCTTTTGAGTAGAAGATGCCAGCGATCGCTGTCTTTGGCAGAGATCAGGCTGGAAAAATGGCGATTGAGCAGATTGCCGCGCTCTACTCCGAGTAAATCGGCGGCGGTAAGATTGGTTTCGATAATTTCACCTTCGGCCGTCAGGGTCAGATAGCCAACGGGTGCGAATTCATAAAGATCGAGGTAGCGGTTATGGGATGCTTCAAGATTGTCACGGGCGCTGTGTAACTCCTCGTTTTGCATCTCCAGCTCGATCTGGTGCACCTGTAGTTCATGCAGCAGTTCTTCTATTGAGCGGGACGGTGGTTCTTTGGTGATGAGGGCTCGCCGTTCCAGGGCTCCGGCACGTGCTTTTCGTTGATGATTCAGTTTCGTGGATTTGCTGCTCATATAAACATCTCACCGACATTTTAGATGGCCTGCACGGTTTGTTCCTTGGGAATATCCTAAAAATCGGCTGGTGTATACAAGGTGCTGTAGGATAGGAAGTTCAACTGATTCAATCAATAAGTACTACTACTTATCAGGCGATCGTTTGTGGGATTGGATGATGCAGTTCGACGGATGAGCACTGATGCCTGTATCCGGTTATAAGGATGTGAAGCCTCGGACTATAGTCACAACTTACCTGTCGGCATTGAATCGGCTTTTCTGCCGGTATGCCGATTCTCAGGAAGATAGATACAGATGTACGTCCAAGGCTGGGAATGTTATCTACGCCTTGCCGGTAACATCATTTATTGCCAACAGAATCAATTGCGGCTCACCGGTCAGGTTGGCGAGGCTGCGGGCGTTGAGCAGCATTTTGCGGCGGCCTATGGCAGGAAAGTCATGCTCCATCGGATAGTTCTCAAAAGCTTGGTTGTTGGACAGGGCTGCCTCCAATAGAACGCGCAAGGTTGGAATATTCCATTGGCCGTTACCCAGTTCGTAGATCGGCTGTCCCACTGTTTCTTCTATGTTTACCTGGAAACTTTGGTAAAACGGGCGGCTGGCAGCGACGACCTTCAAGGCGTCATTGAGTATAATCAGCGGTTCGCACACCGTTTTCGCGATGCCTTCGGCCAATAATCTCATTTCCAGTATTTGTGTTGCCCGAGTGCGTTCGGTGATATTGGTGAAGGTCATCACTACGCCGCCAATCATGTTTTCCAGCGTCCGGTAAGGCTGGATGCGCGCCAGATACCAGTTGCCGTTCAATGTCTTTACTTCACGTTCTATGGGGATCAGGTTGTCGAGTACCTGATGGACAGCATCCAACAGATCTTCGGATTCCAATTCGGATTTAATGTCGCTCAGGGCGCGTCCCATATCCGAGGCGGCAAGACGGTAAATTAATGTTGCCTCGCGCGTGAAACGCCGGATGATAAAGTGCTGATCGAGAAAAATGATGCCGATTTGAATGTTGTCGAGCAAATTTTTCATATCGTTTTGCATGTCGGCCAATTGCCCAATTTTGGCCTGTAGTTCCGAGTTTACGGTTATCAGTTCTTCATTGATGGATTGAAGTTCCTCTTTGGATGTTTCCAGCTCTTCGTTGGAAGATTGTAGTTCTTCATTGGTGGATTGCATCTCTTCGTTGGTGCATTTAAGCTCCTCGTTGGAGGCGTACTGTTCCTCAATGGTGGCCTGTAGATTCTCTTTTGTATAGCTCAGTTCACGCTCCAGTTCTTCTATAAGACGCAGTTCATTCGGTTTGGCGTTGTGCTTGATGTGCGCCGTTTTTCCTGGTTTGGGTTGGGTTATGTTCTGAAAGCTTGTCAATAGCAGCTTTTGTTGATTATTCGGATCCGTCAGTGGACGTACGCTAAGGAGCGCCGGTTGAAAATCGCCGTTGGCCTTGAATGACATTTCCAAGTTCAGGGTTGGTATGTCTTGGTTGGCGTTATGAATAGCGGAGCGCAGTTCCGGTTGTAGGCCCTCTCTCGCCATATCGATTATGTTGAGGGTGGCTTGGCCGGGCGCTGGGCGCAGGTATTTGCCGGTCTCGCCATAGACGTAGAGGATATTACCCTTTATATCTGTCACCACTGAGGCAGGGGCGTAAAATTGGAGCAGCATACGCCGGGCCAGTTCGCCCAGATTGCTCTCCCTGGCGATTTTTATGATGTCTTCCGGCGCTTTGTTAGCCGGTTCTGTTGTCCAGCTCAAATTACTGGTCAAAAGAACGCGGGTTGAAACGGGGATGGGTGTGGTGCGGTAGAACTTCCATTTGCGGTTAAGTGGCGTAAACAGTTCGGTATGATTGCCGATGCTTTCCGATGGCGACAGAAACAATACGCCGCCGGGCTTAAGTGCATAGTGAAAGGCCGGGATGAGCCGGTTTTGCAATTCCGGCTCCAAATAAATCATCAGATTGCGGCAGCTGAGCAGATCCAGCTTGGTAAAAGGCGGGTCCTTGATGATGTTCTGGACGGCGAACACTATCATCTCGCGTATTTCTTTCTTCACTCTGTAGCCTCCCTCTTCCTTGATGAAGAAGCGGCGTAGCCGTTCAGGCGTGACATCCAGAGCGATGTTGGGTGGATATAACCCGGCGCGGGCGGCGGTAATGGTGTCAGCGGCAAGGTCAGTGCTGTAAATCTGTACTTTAAGGTTGTAGTGGTTTTCATCCATTAGCTCGCGCAACACCATCGCAATGGAATAGGCCTCCTCACCGGTGGCGCAACCCGCTACCCAGATACGGAAAACGTAGGTCTCCGGTTTATCCGCGAACAGTGTCGGCAGGATGTCCTGTTTCAGCACCGCGAAAGCCTCCGGGTCACGAAAGAAGTTGGTGACATTGATCAGCAACTCCTTGAACAGCGCCGATATTTCGGACGGATGTTCCTTGAGGTAACGGGCGTAGGTTTCTGTGCTGTCAATGCCGTTTTGAGACATGCGACGCTGAATGCGGCGGGTAATGGTGCTTTTTTTGTAAAGTGAAAAGTCATGGCCGGTGCTGGTGCGTAACTGCATCAAAATGCGATTGATGCCGCTTAACGCCGGAGGAGGGGCGGGTGGCTGCTGGAGGCTCAATATACGCGCGTCGGACAGCAATACTTCCGGCATTGTCTCTGCCGGTAAAACGTGAGTGACGTAACCTGCCTGGATGGCGCTGGACGGCATGCCGTCGAATTTGGCGGTAGCCGGTTCCTGGGCCATGGTAATGCCGCCTGCGCCGAGGATGGCGCGTAATCCCAGCGTACCGTCGGTGCCGGTGCCGGAGAAGATAATGCCGATAGCCTTTTCCGACTGATCTTCTGCTAGCGAGCGCAAGAACATATCAATGGGCATGCGCTGCCCGTGCTGAACTGTCGGTATGCTCAGTTGCAAGGCGTTATGGAAGATGCTCATGTCGCGGTTGGGGGGGATCACATAGACGCAGTTAGGCTTAACTTGCATTTGATCCTGTGCCTCAACGACCGGCATGGTCGTGATGCGTTGCAGAATTTCGCTGAGAATGCTGGCGTGGCTGGGA
>CAZJOY010000128.1:0-11774 GCA_964547705.1 uncultured Methylobacter sp.
AGGTTGTCCATTGTCCCCTTTATAACCAGTGCGCCGTACAATGAATACCGGCATAATTTTGTGATTCAGTACGAACACACATTTCCTGTTTTTTTGTTTTAAGTGCGACTACATGACAAGAAATTAAGTTTGAAATTATAACAAATTGTCGCCATAGTGTCGAAGTGGATAGTGTTTTATAACGAGGCAATTTAGCAAAACTCGTCCTCCCGGCAAAGGCTACCGGGATTCAGGTATAAGAGACGTCAACCACAACCGGTGGTTTATTGTCAGGCGAATATTTCTGTCAAGAAATTCTGCATCGCTATCCATGAACGCCGGTCTGCGTTAGGCCGATAGACCATGCCATGTGCCGGATCACTTGCGACTGGATTGGTAAATGCATGCATAGTATTACCGTAAGTATGCAACTGCCAGTCTGCGCCAGCTTCGGTCATCTCCTGTTCAAAAGCCAGCATTTGCTCAGTCGGAACCAACGGATCATCCCGGCCGTGCAAAGCCAGAATTTTTGCCTTGATGGCGTTATCTTGAGTATTGCCGGGCGCAGTCAGCAAGCCATGAAAACTAACCACGCCTTTAATATCAACACCAGTTCTAGCCAAGTCGAGCGAACACAAACCGCCAAAACAAAAACCGATCGCGGCAATTTTAGTATCGTCAACCCACGGCATCAATTTCACGGTAGACAAAGCTGCTTTCATGCGTTTTTGCAGCATAGCCCGATCAGCCATGAAAGGCTGCATAAGCTTCATATTTTCTTCCGGGCCTGAGCCTAAAACACCTTTGCCATACATATCAACCGCAAAGCCGACATAGCCAAGAGCTGCAAGATTTTTAGCTTTCTCAGCAACAAAATCATCCCTTCCGACCCAGGTATGATTGATTAAAACCGCCGGTCTACGCCCTGAAATCGCATCATCAAACGCGAAAAAAGCTTCCAGCACGACATCGCCATCCAGATAAGTTACCGTATTCGATACTATTGCCATGATATTGCTTCCTTATTTAATGCTGCCCGATTCCCGCAAGGCTTTTAAAAAGCCGGCGGAAGCCTCTTCTATCATATCCAACACCCTTTCAAAACCATAAGCGCCGCCATAATAAGGATCGGGTACCTGACGTTCGTTCAAGTGCGGTGCGTAATCAAGAAAATATTTGACTTTGGGTTTGTATTGTTCAGGACATGAATTGACCAATATTGAATAGTTTTCATCGTCCATCGCCAGTAAAAAGTCGAAATCCTCAAAATCCCCGTTAATGACTTGTCTGCCCCGCAAACCAGATAAATCGACCCCCCGCTCAAGCGCAGCCGCCTGCGAACGCAAGTCAGGCTCCTTGCCGACATGATAGGCATGGGTACCGGCCGAATCGATAAAAAAGTGCGCTTCCAACTGATGATCTTTGACCAGCTTGGTAAACACGCCTTCAGCCGTCGGCGAACGGCAAATATTGCCTAGACACACAAAAAGAACTTTTATTTTTTTCATATTGAAGCAAGCCCCATAGTTAAACTTAATGGCGCACATTGTAACGCCTGAACAAAGAAAGGGACAAAACAACTCAGTCTGCATTCGCTGCAGTGTGAAGGTTTCAATACGGTTCGGCGGCGTCTCTCAAAGGTGATGGTGCGCAAGGAGACCTGTTTTTCATCGCGTACACCGGGCGCAAAGCTGTCAATACCGTTGCCAAGGATACTGCCAAAACCGTTTTGACCACTCGCGGTTCAGAGGCGTCGATTAGCAGAGGAACTGATTATGAGTTAACTCCCCCGGAATCCATTATGAGCCAATATAAATTGCTAAATAATGTTTGAGTTTTTTATCATCACAGTCCATAGTTGGACTTATCCAAAGTGAGTACCCTTGCATTTATTCATTAGTGGTTATTTCAGGTAAACGGACGATGAATTCATTTAAATTTATCAAATTAACCCTCGCACTCAAACATGAGCCTAAAAGCCACCGTTGCTTGGCAATCGCCCGTACTTCTGTATCTTTTAAAGCGCCTATTTTTGGCTTTACCAATACCCCCATCATTGGGGGCATACTTTCTACATAACCCACATGAATGTGGTGAAAGTTTCCGCTGCTCGGCAACCGCTCCCGCGCTATTCTACTAACATCTGCCAATGCAATCATGCTCACGCCCCTCCTTGTAGACAAGATTTCCTAGGTTTTTTAACTAAAAAACATGCATCAGCTCACGCCTTACATCATCATCATTGAGCCGGTTCGTCCAAATGATACAGTACCGCGCATTAGGCAGCTTACGCCTTCCGCTGCCACACTTTTAGGATATAGCGAGACAGAACTTATCGGTAAGCCAGTTAATCTTATCTACGCGGCAGGGAATGACAACACGTTATGGCAAGCTGCCCTTGCCAAAATGTCTAATGAAAACTTCACCTGCAAAGGTGTTGGTAAGGAGCAGGAGCCTGGAACGATAAGCTTTGCAGGTGAAATAGTTACCAAAGCAAACAACAAAATCCAGGCATTAATATCGCTTTCGCTCCTATCCAGCCAAACGCCCGATAGAATCAACATTGTTTTATTGATTCAGGACAAGCCTGTCCTGAACGAAGCCGAAGGGTCTGAGAAAGATTCCAACGTCGAATCGGCGTTTACCGAAAGTGAAGAACGTTTTCGGCAACTGGCGGAAATGGCCGGCGAGTGGTTGTGGGAGCAAGATTCTAATGGATATTATAGCTATAGCAGCGCCGCTGTTGCTCAAATACTGGGCTATAGTCCTAATGAGGTGCTTGGCAAACACTATACCGAGTTTTTAACGCCCCAGGATAAAGCGGATCAGCGCCGGTACACGGCCAGTCACCAGCCTTTTTATGCGCTTTTGTCCCACTATCGGCACAAAGACGGCCGGCAGATATTGACCGAATCGACCGGATTACCAATCATTAATGCCATAGGAGAGATAGTTAAATGGCGAGGAGTTGATAGGGACATTACTGCCAGAATGCATTTTCAGGATGCCCTTATCGAAAGTGAAAAACGTACCCGCTTGATTATTGAAAGCTCCTTGAGCGCTATCGTGATTATGAATTCTTACGGCATCGTTACCGACTGGAATCATCCGGCAGAAAAAATGTTCGGCTGGACTAAAGATGAAGCCATTGGCCAGCGTCTTGAGCAATTAATTATTCCACCAGCGCAACGCGATGCTCATCAGCAAGGCTTGCAACACTTCCTGCGCACCGGCGTTGGCCCACTATTAAATCAGCTGACTGAGCAGACTGCCATTCGCCGTGATGGCACTGAATTTCCTATTGAATTGAGCGTCTCGCCGTTAAAATTAGGCAATTCCTATATATTCAGCGGTTTTATCCACGACATCACAACACGCAAACGCTTGGAACATCGGTTTCGACAAGCCGTAGAATCAGCCCCTAATGCCATTGTCATGGTTAACAAGTCTGGAACAATTGAGATGGTCAATTCACAAACAGAGGCCTTTTTCGGCTACTCTCGCTCTGAATTAATTGGCCAGTCGGTTGAAATATTAGTGCCTGTACGCTTTCGCGATTCGCATTTCGGCTATCGCCAAGCCTATCTGGCTGCCCCTGTGTCCAGGCCGATGGGCGTCGGCCGTGATCTTTACGGGTTACGCAAAGACGGAACTGAATTTCCGGTTGAAATAGGTCTTAGCCTGATCGATAGTAAAGAAGAAACACTGATACTGAGCACGATCGTAGACATTACAATGCGAAAAGCTACGGAAGCGGCAATTCGTCAAGCCCAGGTTAATCTGGCTATTGCTCAAAGCGAAATCAAGATAGCCCAACGTATTCAGGCATCACTCTCACCCTCGGCGCCAATCGAATCCAATCATTTTGAGATTACCGGTTATTGCCTGCCTGCCGACCGAGTAGGCGGCGACTATTTTGATTATTTCTATCGTAATGAAGACCATTTGGACATGGTTATTGCCGACGTTTCCGGTCACGCCATCGGCCCTGCCCTGTTTATGGTGGAGACTCGTAGCGTTATTCGAACTCAGGCAAGTATTTCGGCTACACCTTCACAAACCCTGAAGATGCTGAATAATTTTCTTTTTGAGGATTTAGATAGATCCGAATACTTTATCACCTTGTTTTATTTGCAATACAACATAACTAATCACCAATTGAGTTTCGCCAATGCCGGCCATCCTCCTCCTTTATTACTTAATCGGAATCAAACCGAATGCAGACAACTGGACGCTGAGGGCTTAATACTGGGCGTCCACAAGAATGTCGTTTTTGAAGAAAAAACTATCCAGTTATCCGAAGGTGATTTAATCCTGCTGTATACCGACGGTTTAACCGAAGCGGAAAATGCCAATGGCGAGTTTTTCGGCCTAAAACGCGTCCATGAGATTCTGGTACAACATGCGCAGCAGTCTCCGAAAGAGATTATTGAAGAGCTGCTGCATCAGCTAAAACAATTTTGTCGCGCTGAGTCTTTTAATGATGATATTACTTTAATGATTTTTAAAAGATATTACTAAGTAATTGTAAGGGATTACTTACAATTCCGTATGTTAACCTGACTTTACACAAAAGCTGCATGCTGTGTAGATTAGGAGAACAAACTAATGATTGGAAAGTTAACGGAAGAAGCATGGGTTCTTTATCTGAAAATATTGGATATTGATCGCGTATCAAGTTATTCAATAGAGCGCGAAAACAGGATAGCGAGATTGACAGACCGAACTTATCTTAGATATTTACGACGGCGATGTGCGATGGAGCTTCATCTGATAAAAAAAGGCAAAGGGCTCCAATAGAGTCCAAGCAATCCGGCGTCGTTTTATTAGGACCTCATTTAAAAATAACTTGAAGCCCAAAATAGCAAACCGCCGGCAAATACTCCTGCCAACACATCATCCAACATGATGCCCAGACCGCCGTGTACCTGCCGGTCGACCCACTTAATCGGCCACGGTTTGAGTATGTCGAAAAATCTAAATAGAACAAAACCCAATACCATAGCTTGCCAGCTAAAAGGAACCAACCATAAGGTAATCAGGTAACCGGCAATCTCATCCCAGACGATGCCGCCAAAATCGTGTTCATCCAGTTTTTTTGCCGCAACGTCGCAAATCCATATCCCTGCAACCGTCACAATCAACGTCAACAGGCTATAAACGAACAGATTGGCTTGCGCAAATAGCCAGTAAACGGGGATAGCCGCCAACGTCCCCAGAGTACCTGGGGCCTTTTTTGCCAAACCGGAGCCGAAACCAAACGCCAGGAACAGGATCGGATCGGACATTATCTGTTTGGGCGTCAGTTTATTCTTGCCCAGTTCGGTGTTAAGAAAAATGCTCAAAGCCTTTGACCTCTAATAGTTGGATGTGACCTGATTTATTCAGCCGCAAACCGGGCTGGGATTCAATGATGCCGATTTTTGTAGCTACTATGGTCAACTGCGCCGCCTGCTCGGGGCTTACCGTAAAACATAATTCATAGTCGTCACCGGCAGTCAGCGGCATAGGCCAGTCGCCGGTATTATTTATGTAATCCACTACCGCTTTTGACAACGGCAACACATCCCAATCAAGACAGGCCCCTACTTGGCTTTGTTGCAGAATATGGCCCAGGTCTCCCGCCAAGCCATCCGACAAGTCTATGCAGGCATTGGCAATGCCGATCAAGGCCTGCCCTGCTTCGACTTGCGGGTCAGGACGGTTAAATCGCGTTAAAGCAGCTTCGGAATCAGCACAGTCATAGCCTTGTTTTATTTTTAATCCCAGTCCGGCATCGCCCAAAGAGCCGGTCATGTAAATAAAATCGCCGGGACGAGCCGCTGAACGCATTAGCGCCCGACCTTTCGGAACCAAACCCATGGCTTGAACAGTCAACGTCAACGGCCCGGATGTGGTATCGCCGCCGATCAAATCCACTGAATGACGCTCGGCCAGGTTTAAAAAACCTTTGGCAAAAGCGGTCAGCCAGTTTTCGTCAACTTTAGGCAGGGTTAATGCCAGTGTCACCGAAACCGGCTTTGCACCCATCGCGGCAAGGTCGCTCAAATTGACGGCCAGCAGTTTATGGCCCAGCAGTTCGGGATTAGTTCCGGCAAAAAAATGTACGTTTTCGACCATCGTGTCGGTGGTTACCGCCAGCTCAAAACCATCGGGAATCGACAACAGCGCGCAGTCATCGCCTATGCCTAAGCGCGTTGAGGGATTTTTGATCGGCTGCTTGGTGAAGAAACGTTGGATTAAGGAGAATTCGGAAAGAGGCATGAGATTGCTCGTTATTCATAACCGCATATTCACCACCAAGAACATGAAATTTATTTCTTGATGGTGAATGTAAGTTTTTATTTACCTTGCGCCTTGCTCTTAATCTCCACGGCTCTTTTTTGTTGCGCGACCTTATCCAATATACCGTTGACATACTTATGACTGCCGTCGGCGCCAAAGTCTTTGGCGAGATTAATACCTTCATTTAAAACAACCCGGTACGGCATATTTAATCGGTACAACAACTCATACACACCGATTCTTAAAATCGCTCTTTCGACCGGGTCAATCGTGTCAACAGGCCGGTCTACAAATTCCGACAATGCTTGGTCGATCTCATCCAGGTTTTTAGGCACGCCGTAAAACAATTCGACAAAATAACTTTTCTGGGCGTCTTTCAACCGTTCTTCTTCGAGAAATTGCCGCTCAATCTCACTAAGATTCTGACCGGCCATTTGCCATTGATACAATGCCTGTACAGCCGCTTTTCGGGCATTGGTTCTCGCTTGACTCATCAGATTTCCAGGTTGTTAAATAAACTGACCACTTCAATAGCGGATAATGCCGCTTCCGCACCTTTGTTACCGGCTTTAGTGCCGGCTCGCTCTATCGCTTGTTCAATGCTGTCCACAGTTAACACGCCAAAGCTGACCGGTACATTATGTTGTAGGGAAACCTGAGCCAAGCCCTTAACGCACTCGCCAGCGACATATTCAAAATGCGGTGTGCCGCCGCGAATCACTGCACCCAAGGCAATAATCGCATCGTATTTTTTAGCCGCCGCCACGCGTTGCGCCACGATCGGCAACTCAAATGCACCAGGCGCCTTAACCAAATGAATGTCCTCTTTATTGGCACCGTGACGCACCAGCGCATCAATCGCACCGGCTTCCAATTGCTCAACAATGAAACTGTTAAATCGGGAGGCGATGATGCAGAATTTTCCGCCTTGAACGAGCAAATTCCCTTCAAAGGTTTTTAATGTTGACATGATATTTCTCTTGTAATGTTATTGGACTTATTTACTCAACCTATATGCTCGGCGACTTCCAAGTCAAAACCGGACAGCGCGACATACTTTTTCTGGGTACCTAAAACTTTCAATTTGTGTACGCCCAGATCGGACAGAATTCGTGCGCCGGTACCTGTTGTGCGCCAATCTGTAGCGCCGGCTGTTTGGGCTTGGCTGCCAATGCCGTGATCTTCCAATTGATAATGATGTATCAGTTCCGCCAACGACTTATTGTCTTCGCTTTGCCTGACAATCACCAACACGCCTCTCCCCTCCTCGGCTATTTTCTGCATGGCTGAACGCACCGGAATGCTGCAATCGCTTCGCTTCGATGATAATAGGTCATCCAGTAAATTCCGGGCGTGAACCCTGACCAGAACCGGTTCATCGCCGGAAACATGACCCATAACCAGCGCCAGATGCAGGTTGTTGTCATTCCTGTCCTGGTAAGCGTAAAGCCTGAAATCGCCGAATTCGGTCGGGTAAGCGCATTCGCTGATACGTTCCAGCGTATTTTCGTGCTGGATACGGTAATGGATTAAATCGGCGATAGTGCCGATTTTAAGATCGTGCTGTTTGGCAAATACCTCCAGATCAGGGCGTCTTGCCATTGAGCCGTCTTCATTAAGTATCTCGACGATAACCGCTGCCGGTTCCACGCCTGCCAAGCGGGCCAAATCGCAACCGGCTTCGGTATGACCCGCGCGGTTTAATACGCCGCCGGGCTGCGCCATTAACGGAAAAATATGTCCCGGTTGTACCAGATCATCGGCCTTGGCATCCGTCGCGACCGCGCATTGAATGGTGCGAGCCCGGTCAGCTGCCGAAATGCCGGTCGTTACACCGGTTGCGGCCTCAATGGACACGGTAAAATTGGTTGAGTGGGCGGTCTTGTTTTCATTGACCATCAACGGTAAACGCAATTGCTGGCAACGCTCGCTTGTCAACGTCAGGCAAATCAGGCCGCGGCCGTAACGGGCCATAAAGTTAACATCTTCAGGGCGTGTAAATGAAGCCGCCATGACCAAATCGCCTTCGTTTTCACGGTCTTCATCATCCATAATGATGACCATTTTACCTAAGCGTAAATCTTCTATAATTTCTTCGATGGTATTCATCAAATTTCCTTGCTGGTTTGAAACCGCTCCCTTTAGGAGGAATTGTTAGATTTGACAACGATGTATTAGCATCGTTATCCTCTGGTAACATCCTCGTTCACGGGGAGGCAATCCACCGACCTCATCTGTCGAATGACAAAACCATCGACAGATGAGGTCGAATGTGGATTGAAACATGTTGCCTTGGGCTATTAGCCAAAAAACCCGCTTTTTTGCAATAATTCTTCTGTGATGCCGCCGCAACTTTTAGCGGCCGCATCACCCTTGATTAACCGCTCCAGATAACGAGCCAGCAAATCCACTTCCAGGTTGACTTTAGTCCCGACCACCGCATCGCCCAATGTCGTTTCCTTGAGCGTATGCGGTACGATATTAACGCTGAACAGGGCACCGTCGACTTCATTGACGGTCAGGCTGATGCCGTTGATACAAATAGAGCCTTTTTCGGCAATATACTTAGCCAAGTTATCGGGGGCTTTAAATTTAAAACGGAACGAACGCCCGTCCGCCTGCTTTTCCGCCACCATACCTATGCCATCGACATGACCACTGACGATATGACCGCCCAACCGGGTTGTTGGCGTTAAAGCCAATTCCAGGTTAACCGGGGTACCGACGGTAGCGGTATTTAAGGTGGTTCTGGATAAAGTCTCATTGGATACATCGGCGCAAAAATGATTTGAACCCAACTCGACCGCAGTCAGGCACACGCCGTTAACGGCAATGCTATCGCCGAGCGCGACATCATTCAGCGGTAATTTGCCGGTGGCGATGGTCACTCGGCAGTCGCCGGCTTTTTGTTCGATTGCCGATATTTTACCCACTGCCAAGATAATGCCTGTAAACATGGAATGCCTCGCTCCTACAGCGGTGTATAAGTTAGTTTTAAATCTTGCCCGACTTGTCTGACATCACGCAGTTTTAACTGCTTTTTATCGGCCATTTTTTCCAAACCCGGCAGGTTAAATAATCCGCGTCCTTGGTCGCCCAAAATACAAGGAGCCATGTAAATGACATATTCGTCGATCAATCCTTCTGCCAGTAACGTTCCGTTAAGCACGGAACCCGCTTCAACCAAAAGCTCGTTGATCTGCTGATCCGCTAAAAAATCCATTACCGCATGCAAATCCAATCTGCCATTTTTGCAAGGCAGTTGGTGAACTTCAAAACCTGCCTGTTGCAGTGTCTGTTGTTTTTGCTGATCCTGCGTACAGGTTAAAATCAGGCTGCGTCCCGGCAGTTTAGCCATCTGCCCGGTCACCGGCATATTCAGGTGCGTATCGAGCACGACCCTGACCGGCTGCGCGACATCTTCATCGATACGGGCGTTTAATGACGGATCGTCAGCCAGTACCGTATTGATGCCAGTTAAAATCGCCGAACTTTCCGCTCTTAAACGATGCACATCGGCTCTGGCTTCAGCTGAGGTAATCCATTGGCTTTCTCCTGATGCCATCGCGGTGCGCCCGTCCAGGCTCATCGCCAACTTGCTGCGCACAAACGGGCGGTGGACGGTCATCCGCTTGATAAAGCCCCGGTTTAACGCCAGCGCGTCTTCCTGCAATACGCCGCAGCATACTTCGATCCCTGCGGCTTTGAGTTTTTCCAGACCTCGCCCGGCTACTAAAGGATTCGGGTCCTGCATTGCCGCAACAACCCGGCTGACTCCGGCTTTTATCAAGGCATCGCAACATGGCGGGGTTTTGCCATGATGACTGCAAGGCTCCAATGTCACATAAGCGGTTGCACCTTTGGCGTCCGCTGCATTTTTTAACGCTTCAACTTCGGCATGCCCCTGACCGGCTTTAACATGCCAGCCTTCGCCGATTATCAGATCATCCCTGACTAAAACGCAGCCTACACGGGGATTCGGATCGGTCGTATAACGGCCTCTTTTTGCCAGGTTGATGGCTCGCGCCATATAGAAAGCATCGCGAGGCACTGACATTATTTCTTTTGTAAGTCTTCAATCATATCGGTGAATTCACTGACATCTTGAAAACTGCGATAAACCGAGGCAAAGCGCACGAAAGCCACATGATCCAGTGAGCTTAATTCTTTCATGACTTTTTCGCCTAATTCCTGAGCGGATATTTCCCGCTCGCCTAGTGCACGCAAATCTTTTTTTATCCGGTTGATCGCCGCTTCAATATCGTCACTGCCTACCGGACGCTTTTCTAAGGCTCTGAGCATACCGGAACGCAGTTTATTTTCCTCAAAAGGCTCACTTATCCCATTGCGTTTAATAATGCGGGGCAGCGACAGCTCTGCCACCTCATGGGTAGTAAATCGTTCTTTACAGACGCTGCATTCACGTCGACGACGAACCTGATCGCCTTCATTTGCCAATCTGGAATCAAGAACCCGCGTATCTTGCGCCCCACAAAACGGACATCGCATAGTTAAGCCACTGTTTTTTTTTGTTTAACGCCGACCTCCAGGATGGAGGAAATGCCGATTAATGCGGGGAAGCAGTCGCGGCAAAATCAGCCTTCAAATTTGATAACCGTTAATTTTATAACACTCCGCATTTTATCTGTATTTTATTTTTCTAAACTATACTGTAGCGACGTTCGTACCGACTCAAACATACCGCCCAAGACTCTAGCAAATGAAAGAACAAGAAGGTGTCATAAAATACCAGCTAAATCATACGCAACAGCCGATCAGCCACCTTTTATCATTAACCGAAATCAACGCTTGGCGCACGATTGCTGTCCGCCTTGATCTGATCGGGCAAAGCCCTGAACGATACGATAACATTGGTTTTGGCAATATCAGCCAAAGACTCTATCCCGATAGCACGCAATTTGTTATCAGCGGGACTCAAACCGGACATATCGAGCAACTCAATCCGGAACATTATTGCCTTATCGTCAAAGCCGATCCGCATCAAAATAGTCTTCAATCCTGCGGACTCTGCAAGCCTTCTTCTGAGTCGCTGACCCACGCCAGCATTTATGCTCAAGACATGTCTATTCAAGCTGTAATTCATGCTCACAACCCTGAAATATGGAAACATACTATAGCGCTTGGATTACCCCACACCAGAGCCGACGTGCCTTACGGTACGGTTGAAATGGCAACGGCTGTCGAGCAATTATTTCAATCCGGCAAACTCATGCAAACTTCACTATTTACCATGCTGGGACATGAAGACGGGGTGGTGGCTTTCGGCAAAAACATGCAGGAAGCAGCGTGGGAACTGATCAAATATTTGTCGTTGGCCATCGGCGTTGAACAGCAGAGCATTAACCGATAGAATGCCCGATTTTTATATTAGCAACTCTTAATAAATATGCCGGAAATACTGATATACACCACCAACATTTGCCCTTATTGCATGATGGCTAAGCGCCTGCTCGATAAGAAAGGTGCTCACTACAAAGAAATTAATGTAG
>CAZJOY010000129.1:0-11741 GCA_964547705.1 uncultured Methylobacter sp.
AAAGTGCAGTAAGGCATGAACGGCGAAAGCCGATTGGATAATGGATAACGGGATGTAACCGATGAGTATATAGTGGTCACGGTACGCCCTATGGCAAGTAACAATACCTTCTCTCGGCTTCGCCAGCATTCTGTGCTGTCATGGATATATGGAACTTATGGCAAAATAAGCACAAACAACACCAAGACAACAAAGTTTAAATGAACAACAAACTATTCTCCTTCTTTAACGCGCTATCAAACGACGAACAGCTGATTCTACAGGCTTTATCGGTTATCTATGCGCCGATAGGACAAACCTCTTTTCAAGAGCTGCTGAAAAAATCCGCTGTTTTTCGGTCAAGCACCGTAGCAACGATTAACAAAACGTTCAGGGAGAAATTACTAAGCAAGGAGTTAATTGTCATATCGCAGGACGGTTGGCAATGCCACCCGGATATTGTCGAGCCATTGACGCGGCTCGCAATCCGGGAATCCTGGTTTGATAAACTGGCGGCCTTTTTAATTACCGGGCACCAGCCGTATTACTATTATCGCGTTAGTCTTGACCATTCAATAAAGAAATTACGCATCTTTTTGTACCAAAACAACGGCAAAGCGTTTAATGCCGAGTTGCAGCACATTCGTTCGCTATATCGGGACAAGTTTACCGGCATTATCAATAGAATTTTCTTTAACGATTTTGATACTGACTGGTTTGCTTCCCTATCCGAACAAATTAAATTTCCGGTCTTATCGGGCAGGGTTAGCGCCGGTCTTTGGCATTTACCCGAGACGCCATTGCCGTACCAATTACTGGAACAATTTTTCGGCGCAACAAAACCGGCCAATCAGGAAATTGCCCGCACGGTGATCGAACAACGCTTGCTGCGCGGCAATTTTAACGATGCGGAGAATTGGTTGGCGGACGATACTTCGGCGTATGCCTTAACGCTATCGGCGACTGTACATTTTCTGCAAAACCGCAACGATGAAGCGTTGGCATTATTTAATGAGGGGCTCAAAACGCTGAAAAAGGAAACCGGCAAACGCAATATCAGTCTCGATGGCCTGTACGGTTATTTTTTTAGATTGGCATTATTGCGCAATCGTAGTTTGAGCAATCTGAACTTGCTTAAACGAAACACGCAAATCACGATTAAGCAGGGATGGCAAGACCCATTTTATTTGCTCAACTTAATCCTGTTGGAGGCCGTCGATATTTACCAAGGCAAGCAAGCCGCCGAACACAGTGAGCATTTATTCAAATCCAATAACTTTGCTTATGAACGGTTGTTTCAGGCTTTGTTGTTGTATTGGATTGGTGAAATCGAAACAATGACCGCCGTAAATAGCAATTTTTTGCCGGTATTGGCTGAGTTTTGCCGGCAAGCACAGCAACTCGGTTTTGTCTGGTATGCCGCCGTCAGTTCGGCATTGTTGCAACGCCTGGACTATAAGAACGAGGCTTGCGAGCAGATAGCGCAGCAGTACAAAGATTCGCCGTTTAATGCGGTTATCGATTTATTGCCGCAACAGCCGAAATGGCAACGGGCTTTGGACGCATTAGCTCAGCTGACAGAAGCTCCGGCACCCGCCAAGACCGATCAGCAAGTACGCATGATTTGGTCGGTCAATTTGTTGGATAATCAGGTTGTGTTGCAGCCGCATGAGCAAAAATTGGGTAAAAGCGGCCGCTGGACTAAAAGCCGTCCGATCTCATTAAAACGCTTGTATCAGGATTTAGACGAATTCGATTGCCTGTCCGAGCAGGATCATCGCATCTGCGCGCATATCCATATGGAAAAGAATCGCGACTATTACAGCTCCAATTACAACAAAGAAATTTACGAGTTGTCGGATGAGGCGATTTTGGCCGCAGCCGGTCATCCGAATGTTTACTGGATTAATCAGGAAGGGTCGGGCGCGCCGATAGAAATCAGCGTCGCCGAGCCGCAATTGCTGGTTAAAGAACAGCAACAGAATTTGCATATTTCATTGCTCCCGGCGATTGTTGGCGGGCAAAAAATCCTTGTCCAAAAAACCGCCGACAATGGCTTGCTGGTTTATAAAATTAACGACCAGCATCGCCAAGTGGCCGAAATCCTGGGTAAAAGCGGCTTAACCGTACCCGCAACCGCCCGGCAACAGGTGATCGATTCGATCGCCTCGATAGCCTCCATGTTAACCGTACAGTCCGATTTGGGCGGCAGCTCCAGCCATGCGCAAAGCGTCGATGCCGACAGTCGCCTGCACGTGCATCTGCAACCGGTCGGGCAGGGAATACAAATAGAGATTTTCGTGCAACCGTTTGCAAACGGCGGACCGCTTTATAAGCCCGGCGCAGGCGGAACCACAGTGCTGGCGGAAATCGACGGCAAGCAATTGCAAACCAGCCGCGATTTCAAACTCGAAAAAAAGCATTTAAAACAAGTCCTGAATGACTGCCCGGAACTCTACGCCGATAAAGACGCCAAATGGCTGCTGGACGATCCCGAATCGGCGTTGGATGCGTTATTGCATTTACAAGCCTTGGGCGATTTTGCGGTGCTGGAATGGCCGAAAGGCAAAAAGATTCAACTCAGCCGCGAGACCGGTTTGACCCAGGCACAGTTTTCGGTGCGCAAGGAAAAAGACTGGTTTAGCGTCGAAGGCGTCTTGCAGATCGACGAACAGGAAGTGCTGGATATGCAGCGCTTAATGGCCTTGTTAAACAGCTCGCCCGGCCGCTTTTTAAAACTTGAGGACGGCCAGATTATCGCCTTAACCCGTGAATTGCGCCAACGCCTGGATGATCTGGCCGGATTGGGCGACGTGCAAAAAGACCAAGTGCGCTTCCATCCGTTGGCGGCGCAGGCCCTGAATGAAATCACCGGCGGCATGAGCATCAGCGCCGCCAAGCCATGGCAGGATCAATTACGCCGCCTGAACGAAACGGCCGATTTAACCCCCAAAGTGCCATCCACCCTGCAAGGAGAACTGCGCGATTACCAACGCGAAGGTTATCAATGGATGACGCGTTTGGCGCCTTGGGGCGCAGGCGCCTGTCTGGCCGACGACATGGGACTGGGTAAAACCGTGCAGGCGCTGGCGTTGATTCTATCCCGCGCTCCGGACGGGCCGACGCTGATTTTGGCGCCGACCTCGGTCTGCATTAACTGGCTGGAAGAATGCCAACGCTTTGCACCGACATTGAATATTTATCAATTCGGCAGCGGCGACCGGCAAACCATGCTGGACGAGGCCGGACCTTTCGATTTGATCGTATGCAGCTACGGCCTGCTGCAAACCGAAGGCGAACGTTTGGCGCAAAAACACTGGCACACATTGGTTGCCGATGAAGCGCAAGCTATTAAAAATGCGCTGACCAAACGTTCCAAAGCCGCGATGGCCTTGCAGGCCAACTTTAAATTGATCACCACCGGCACGCCGATAGAAAATCATCTGGGCGAATTGTGGAGTTTGTTTAACTTTATCAATCCGGGTTTACTGGGCACCTTGCCGAAATTTAACGAACGCTATGCGCAGGCCATCGAAAACCAGCAAGATCACGCCGTGCAGCAACGGCTTAAAAAACTGTTGCGGCCGTTTATCTTGCGGCGGCTTAAAAACGACGTGTTAACCGAATTGCCGTCCCGTACCGAAGTGACCTTGCATGTCGAATTAAGCCCGGAAGAGCGCGCCATTTACGAAGCGCTACGGTGTAACGCGATGCAGACCATGATGGAAGCCGCCGACCAGCCCGGACATCAACAACTGAAAGTATTGGCCGAAATCATGAAATTGCGCCGCGCCTGCTGCAATCCGCGTCTGGTGATTGAAGACAGCGCTATCCCCAGTTCCAAGCTGGAAGCTTTTGAGGAACTGGTCGATGAATTGCTGGACAACCGCCATAAGGCGTTGGTATTCAGCCAGTTTGTCGGGCATCTGACGCTGATTCGCGAGCTGCTGGATAAAAAAGGCATTGCCTATCATTACCTGGACGGCGCAACCCCGGCGCCGCAACGGAAAAAAGCCATGAATGCATTCCAGGCCGGGGAGGGCGATTTATTTTTAATCAGCCTGAAAGCGGGTGGCACCGGCTTGAACCTGACCGCCGCCGATTATGTGATTCATATGGACCCCTGGTGGAACCCGGCGGTTGAAGACCAGGCCTCCGACCGTGCTCATCGTATGGGACAAAAGCGACCGGTCACTATTTATCGCCTGGTTGCCAAGGACACCATTGAAGACAAGATTGTCGAGCTGCATAAACATAAGCGCGACTTAGCCAATAGCCTGCTCGAAGGCGGCGAAGTCAGCGGCAAAATGTCGGTTGAGGACATGATGGCGTTGATTAGGGAGATTGAGTAAGCAGTAGGGTTGATCGAGGAACGGAAAATTCACACTTTTCCTCGTTCCCACGGGTTCCGTGGGAACGCAGTGTCGGACGCGCTACGTCCCATATTATAGTCAAAATGTTGACCATGATTCACGGCGTAGCGCGCTGTTGATGGCGAAAGTATCAGAGCTGATCCAATGGACTCAACACACCCCTGCCGCCTTTATTCAATACATGGGTATAAATCATTGTCGTGGAAACATCGCTATGCCCCAACAATTCCTGTACTGTGCGGATGTCGTAACCCGCTTCCAGCAGATGCGTCGCAAACGAATGCCTCAATGTATGCGGCGTGGCCGGTTTAACAACTCCCGCTGCTTGCACCGCTTTCTTAACCGCTCGTTGTAATAATTTCTCGTCAATATGATGGCGGCGCTCCACGCCACTGCGTGGATCACGCGAATAACTGCCGGTAGGAAAAATATATTGCCAGCCCCATTCCGTTGCCGCATTAGGATATTTTTGCGCCAGCGCATCCGGCAGAAAGACATTGGCCTTACCGACACGATTGTCATCGTCAAACAATATCCGCCGCTGTTCCAAATGTGCCTGCAGCTCGGTTACAACCGAAGACGGCAGCATCGTTACCCTATCTTTCCCGCCCTTGCCATCACGGATCAGAATCTCATTACGCTCAAAATCCACATCCTTAACTCGCAAGCGGACGCATTCCATCAAACGCATGCCGGTTCCATACAACATATTCGCCATTAGTCCATGCACGCCTTTTATTTGCGCCAGCACCTCCCGCACCTCCGAGCGCGTCAATACTACGGGTAAGCGTTGTGGTTGCTTAGCCCGCACTACATTGTTCAGCCACGGCAAATCTATTGCCAGCACTTCCTTGTACAAAAACAGTAGCGCCGATAAAGCTTGATTCTGCGTCGAAGCCGATACGTGTCCATCAATCGCCAAATGTGTTAAAAACGCCTCCACCTCGTCAGCGCCCATCTCTTGGGGATGCCGTTTGTTATGAAACAAAATAAACCGTTTGGCCCATTGTACATATTGCGTTTCTGTGCGGATGCTGTAGTGCTTGACGCGAATGCGAGCACGCATCTGATCCAGCAGTTTGGGAGGTGTATTTTTGTTTGGCATGAAAAGGTTGCTATTAATAATGTAATTACTATAGAATCCAGCCTAACGGATTATCGAGGTGGCATTATACACCGCTATACATCGGCAATTTCGGAATTATGTAGCAGCAGCACAAACCATATAAAACAATGAGATGCTTAGCAAATAAAGTACCTTGATGAGTTCTGATGCCTGTTAAATCTGAGAGCTATATGGCAACGATTTGATATAGCTTTCCATAAAGCACCAGTCAGGGGTTCCGTCAATCGTGACCGGTAACTTGATAGTTGATAGTTTCATTTTTTCAAGCGACCACTTTCTACCATAGTTATACCGATATTTTTCCTGCCTTATGAGTACGCAAAGGAATAATGATATAGCCGGTGTATTTTTGAATTTAGGATAAAGAACATTAACATCGTCGGTTGCCCAAAAATCAATGGGCTGGTAAAAAGCTTCTGCAACCGATCCGTTATATGAAAGACTAATCGTGTTAGCGTCGTGGATTGGATGCTGACCAATCTGTGCAGTCAATCCATTATTTGAATCCGTGGCACCGATGAAAGGTGTCAAGCCAGTAATCATTTCTGCTTTGGTTAAACGCTTACCCTTCTTAATATCGAATATATCTTTATATTTAAACGGTTGCCAAGCTGCCGTATCCAACTTTGGCGCGGCATCAATTAAAGCTGGGGTATCTACTCCTTGCAAAATGTCTGTATTAGCGACACTTACCCAGGCTGGAAGATCAGATAAATCAGGGATTAAGATTGACTTGAGCGTTTTATTGGCTTGCCTACCGTAACTATATTTGTAACGATTGGCGCTTATGCACTTTGCATAAAATAGCTTTTGAGCCTCACTCATCAAAACTTTCGGCACTAAATAATATAAATCGCGACCAGAGTAAAAAGGCTCTGACTGCAAGAAAGTTTCTAAAACAGATCCGCCACCTGCAACTGTTAAAACACCAGCTTGTATAGGTTCTAAGTCGGTTATCTTTTCTACTTTTGCAGAAACACCATTATTTTTTGCGGTTCGTGATACAAAATTTATTCCATGAACACTTTGGGATAGAGCGTTTAATTCTAAATTTGATCCATATTTAACGTCAAAAAGGCTATCCAGTCTAACCATTCTCATCTTGGCTACCTTCGCCACTTAACAGCTTAAACACTGCATAATTTCTTACAACCATTTCAAAATCGGCTTGTGTTATTTTTGAGTAGTCAGTTTCCATATAGGCTTCAGCGCACCACTCATCAGCCGCTGTCACTTTTTTAGTTACACTTTCACCGGCATGGACTTCACGGTTACGATATATTTCAAGCCAATAACTCAGCGTCATGTTCCATTTATTAGCAACATCAACCCGCCCCCTGTGCTTAACCTTTATAAAGCCATCATCTTTCCAATACCCGAACCAAGTTTTACATTTGCTGGTTTCATGGGGCACATGGGCTCTAAACACCATTATGCAAGTCACAGTACCTATTGGGTAAAACAAATCATCAGGCATCGACATGACGGCTTCCAGCGTATGTTTTGCTAAAATCCTTTGTTTGAGAGCTAGACCTTGCCCTTTTTGATATAGGGCGCAACGCATTGGCACAATGGCAACAACTATCCCATTTTTTTCAATCGCCGATAGGTTGTTGTCTATAAATTCAAGCTCATCAATTCCTGTTACATCGTTGTATGGTGGATTAAGTAGACCTACCGTTGGTTTGTATTGTCCTATTTCATTTATTTTTTTGAAGCAATCACCCTTCATGATGTTGGTTTTACCGTCCCCATGAATAATCATATTGGACACGCCTAGCGTAAAAATGTGGTCTTGATATTCAATGCCAACAAGTTGTCGCTTTTTTATCTGCTCAATCGCCTCTTTATCACCTGCTGCATCGTTCACCATCTTTTGCATAGCCGCGACCAAAAAGCTACTTGTGCCACAGCAATTATCGAAAACTACGCTATTGCAATTCACGTTAGCAATTTCACAGAATAATTCTGCGATGTGGGCCGGAGTTAGAACAATGCCGAGCCCACTATCGTTATTGGCATACTTTAAGAACTCAACATAGCAGTGACTGAGGATGTCGAAATATTCGTTAGATTTAATGAACGGCCTGACTTCATCATGAATTTCACTCACCAATTCAATTAGGTACCCTTCATCGATCAGAGCGGTATGCGATTTAATGAAGTTATACGCTTGCTGCATCTCATGTACGCGCGTTTTTTGTATATTCGAATATTCAAGTTTTTGTGTAATACTTTCGACTAAAAAATCACTTAACCGTTTTGCATTTGTATAGCTTGCATAAGTGTTGTAAAAAGTGTCATCTTCAAAAGCAATGAGTATGCCACTAAATAAAATTGCCCTGTTATTTTCAGGGATTTTTTTAGCGTGCATCGACTCATTCAGTGTTTTGGTGTACTTGATCAGGTTGTCATAATCAACCCTAAACCGTTCTTGTTTGTATTGATCAAGGTAAGAATTAAACCCAAGCAGTTCATTCTTAAAAACCGGCGACTCTTTTTGATTTTTTAGTTTGAGGTAGTGTGAAACCTTTAACTCTGCTTCTGTTTGACCGCTGACGCCGATATATAGAACATCCATTTCCTTGGATAGATAGTCGGCATACAGTTTTGCACCATCTACCGCATAGTCAGAGTATTTATTCAGGTGTTCGCTTTGATGTTTAGTTACATCAGCCTTACATTCAATAACACAAACAAAATTATTTTCTGCTTCTGATGTGACAATGAAATCAGGATAGCCCTTACAACTGCCACGCTTTGATGCGTTTTGCAAAAGCTTATTTATTCTTGCTTTGGTGGTTTGTTGGCGCTCAATTTTCAATTGAGCATTATTGAAATACCCAAGCGCGTTGAATTTTGCACTGACCAAATCCTCAGTAAGCGCTTCATTAAAACTCTTTGTGGTTTTTGGTTTTTTGTTGGATTTTTTAACGGAGGTGGGCAATGGTAATGTATCAGATTTTGGTAATTTTGCCTTTGCCACTTTTCCACCAGCTAAAGACTCAGGATTTTCTACATCAACTCCTCGGTGTAGTAACTTTTCACTCATTATTGTTCCATTCGCCCATTACTTATTGTTTTTATTGGCTATCATTAAATTTCCGTAAGCTAATAGCCTATGACATGACGCGCAAAGTATACCATAATGCTAGTTCAAAACGCGTAACTTGGGATTAACTAACATTGTGTTTGTTCCTGCTACATCATCTTTCGATCTGCACAAAAAACTAGTATTCCTGGCTTTTCTCAACCCAATCGAATTTCTTTTACATCAATTGCCTTCATGCATTGCATGAAAAACGCAAAACTGAACGTCCCTCGATTAATCTTTGCCGCTACGCCCGTATAGCTCTCTTTAACGCCAATAGCTTCAAGGCGATTGATAAGTTCTTCGTAACCAATGCCGGATCGAGCCAGTTCAGCCTTGATTGTATTGGTTGCTAGTTTATTCCAGTCTGTATCGTTCATATATCGTTCCAAGTAAATATTTGAATAATACCATATCCATGTAATATTTTTCATATATGACGAATTATAGTCATGAATAGCTTGTGTAATTCGTCATAAGTGTTAAGATATAGTCATATTTGACGAATTGGATAAATATCATGTCTCAACACTTCTTACTCTCCGCGAAAGCCAGAACCCTATCCGTTCGCAAGGTCATGGAAATGACCGACGATCAAGCGTTTCAGTTATTCAAGGAAGTGCGCTGGGGCGAATGTGATGAAGTAGCTTGTCCTGATTGCGGAACTATAGGCAAGCATTACTTTCTGCGCACCCGCAAGCAATGGCGCTGCAAAGATTGCAAACATACCTTCTCAGTCACTTCCGGTACGATCTTCGCTTTCCATAAGCTGCCGTTACGGGTTTACCTCAGCGCGATTGCTATCTATACCAATGCGGTTAAAGGTCTGTCAGCGCTGCAACTAGGCCGTGACCTGGGCGTTCAATATAAGACGGCTTTCGTTCTAGCGCATAAAATCAGGGAATCACTGATAGAGCAACGCAATGAAGGCTTGCTATCCGGTGAAATCCACATGGACGGTGCTTATGTGAACGGCCATATCCGCCCCAAGAACAAGAAAGAGGATCGTGTAGATCGGCGCTTGGCTGAAAATCAACGCCCTGATAAGCGCTGCGTGTTGGTGATGAGCCAACGTAGCGAAGTCATGGGCGGCGCTGACAAAACACTGACTTTCGTGATCAAGTCTGAAAACCAAACCGATGTCGGCAATCTGGCAAAGAAGTTTGTGAAAAAGAGTTCAATCATTTGCGCCGATGAGTCCAATGCCTATGATGTGCTACACGCTAAGTTTGATACCCGTCGCGTCAACCACTCCCAAGAGTACCGCAGCGATGCAGGAGTCACCAACAACTTAGCAGAATCCTACTTTTCCCGCTTTCGCCGGATGCAGTACGGGCAGAATCATAAGTTCGGTAATCAATATCTGGCGAACTATGCCAATGAAGCCGCTTACCGGGAAGATACCCGCCGCCTGCCCAACGGTGAAATCTTTATGGACATTACCACAAAATGCGCCCAAACACGGACGAGTAGAGACTGGTGCGGCTATTGGCAAGGTAACAAGAGAAAAGAAGAACGGTTGGCGGCATAACCTAATTATTCAACCAACCCCCAAATACAATTGCCTACCCTATCTTTCCCGGTAAGTTCGACTAGGCCGCTTTTCATTTGTTTGTGAAGCGTGGTTAAAATAGAAGCCTGTAAAGCTTTCTCGCTTTCTGATCCAATCCCTTTGCTGGACATGACTGAACGGGCTATGTCGTTGGTAGTTATTGGCCTATCCGCCTCCCTTAGCACATCAAGAATGGTACGGCGGGCTTCACCGTTCTTGAAGAATTCGTTTTTCTTCTGGTAACGCTTGGGTTTAATAGAACGGATACGGTAATTAGGCTCAAAGAGCTTGATCGTAGCATCAAGCATCTTAACTTCTTCGGAAAGGCGCACCATTTCTTTGCGGTGATGCGCTATCAGTCCGGCAAGTTCAGCTCGCTTTGCCGTCAGTGCGCTGATGACGTGGGTTTCTGCCATTTTAATTCCAATTAAGGTTTACAATGGCAGTGATTTTAATGGGTTACGCGGTAATTAGCTTTGTGCGGCTGCTACATAATTCCGGGCAATTTAAATTTAATATACACCTAAAAAGGTGTCTACTTAACGTTAGGCATTCTGGAATGAATGTGTTGGCGTTGGCTTGCTTTCATCAGCCTCGGTGGTTACGGTAAGGTTTCGTTTGTGAGTGGTTCTGCTGTTGTCAGCCATGCGTTTGCGTCATGCGCGGGGCAGCAGCTACTGTTTTGGTTGGGCTTAGGTGTGCCGCGCGCGACGCAAGCCGCGAGTCCTGTGTTGGTTTAGCGTCCAGTGCGTTGTTTAGGCTTTGTTGTCCAAGGGGGCTTGGCTTTCATCGTGCTTCTTGGCCTAACATGGCGCTCAACCGGAGCGCGGTTATAGTGCGGTTTTATTTTTCAGCTTTCCGTGCCGCGCCCGGTTAGCTCTACGTTAGGCAATCGTAATGCACCACTACAAAGAAATGGACTATCGAGCAATGCCACTGCGTGTTCTTTGTACATCGACAGAAAATGCCATTAAGGAGCTAATTAGCTTTACTAAAGAGCCGGTATTCTTAGATGGCATAACTGCACTTGAGTATGCAGAATATCTATACGGCGCAGTATTTGTAGCTTGTCAAGCGTACGCAGTCGGCGTAGTCAGCGACATAAATGATATTCGAGCATCCGCAGGAAAAGAAAAAGTGAGCAAGTTAAGTTTGTATAAGCAAAGCCCAGCGGTAAATAGTGGTACGAGCAGCATTGAGTTTATAAATGCATTGGCAAATTACTTTAAACACAATGAAGAGTGGTCTACGTGGCCAGAGAATGAAACAACAAAAGCACTAAAATATTTTGGTCTTACTGAGAGTACCGAGTTTCCATTAAAATCTGGGGCGGAAATTTTAACGGGGCATGACAGCGAACTAAGACTAATGTGTGAAATTCTAGAAGATTGGCGTTTTGGCCTTATCGAAAAATGTCACCAAAATGCCTAACATGGCGCTCAACCGGAGCGCGGTTATAATGCGGTTTTGTTTTTCAGCTTTCCGGGCCGCGCCCGGGTAGCTCTACGTTAGAGCATACAAAGGAGGCAAAATGAGTGACTGGGATTTTCTTCACGAAATGAGAGTGTAGTGGTCAAGTTTTTTCGGACAGCAAAATAGGTTGTTCATCTGCCATTTTCC
>CAZJOY010000130.1:0-11666 GCA_964547705.1 uncultured Methylobacter sp.
CCGCCAAACCGATAGTGGTGGCGTTAATATTCAAAGGCTTAAGCGTCAGTGCACCGGCACCCTGAATTTTTGGCGCAGTGGCTCCGGTCATTGTGATGCTGTCGGTACCGCCATCGGCGGTCAAAGTAATGTTGCCGGTTTGTCCGGTAGCGCCGCCGATAACAGAGCCAGTATCAATATAAAGACCATTCGAAGTACCCGTACCACGCCCATCTAGTGTGATGGCGCCCGTAGTGCTGGATAGAGTGGAATTGCGAGTCTCAATTCCATATTGATTAGAGACTCCATTGCTTCCTATTCCTTCAAGATTTATATTACCGCTGGTGGTTGTTAACTGGCTGGAGGATTCCATGAAGATACCACCGCCTGAATACAATTCGTTACCTGTACCGCGTATATTTATGTTACCCGTCCCAGCATTTAAAGTGGAATTCTTTAACTTCACGCCATAAGTATTGTTGGAAGATCCAAGTGCAGATGTTGTAAACGGATCTGCGCCCCCACCCAATGTTATATTGCCACCGTTGCTGGTAATGCTGGAAAGTGTGTCCAGCAGGATGCCGCCACCGACGGTGTCGGCATCGCTGTTACTATTTAAGGTTACGGTGCCGCCTTGGGTTGTTAATGAGTTATTAGCATATAAACTGATGTCGCCGGTTGATTTAATATTGATCTCGCCGTTACCTGTTTGTTTAATGCCATAACCGGCAATGAGTCCAAGATCTTTGATTAACAGGTCGCCCGAATTACTGACCATGATGGAACCACTAGCCGCTGTATTGTAAGCATTGAGTTCGTTGACCTGGGTGCTGACAGAGCCGGAAGCGCCGTCGGTGATATTGCCGGCCGAAGTCATTTTAAGTTGGTCGGCATAGATAGTTTTGCCACTCTGTACGTTGATATTGCCGCCGGAATTAAGCGTAACATTACCGGCTTGTGCGGATCCACGGGCATCGATATGTCCGCCGCCAAGTGTCATGAAATCGCCTGATGTGATGTCGATATTGCCGCCGTTGCCGCCCCCAGGGGTCGTGGTTGCAGCCCGGAGAACAACATTACCGCTCGCGTTAACTGTTATCTGGCCGCCTGCCGTGGTCAGTTTGCCCACATCTATGGTCGCGGATTGCGGGCTGGCGCCTGTTCCTGTTTGTAATGTGATACTGCCTGAGCCTTGTGTCTTGAATTCCAGGTTTGACGAGTCGGTGCTAC
Source organism: uncultured Methylobacter sp. (assembly GCA_964547705.1). Classification (GTDB taxonomy): domain Bacteria; phylum Pseudomonadota; class Gammaproteobacteria; order Methylococcales; family Methylomonadaceae; genus Methylobacter_A. The sequence continues at coordinate 1,210 of CAZJOY010000130.1, forward strand.
TAACTAAATTAATGCCTAATGTTCCAGAACCATCCGTTGATGCATTCCGCGTTCTCATAGTGAGACTGGAGTTTGATGGTAGGGTCACCAGATTGGAAAATGTGCCTGTTGCGCTAATATAATCTGCGGCCTCCAGAATAATATTGGTTCCAGGCGCCAACCCCTCCAACTCGGATTGATAGATATTCGATATACCGGCTGAGGTAATGTCGCTGTCGTCAAAATTAACCGTTCCCGGAGTTGCCGATCCTTGAAAGGTTGATGTTCCATCAGGAGACGATGCACCGTCTCCGCTACCACCGACCAAAGTAATCGTGGCCGGATCAAGAAGCAGCGTGCCGCCCTTGCCCTTGCTAGTGCTGACATCCACTTTGGCATGGAAATCCAGCGTCTGTTTTCCAGATGTCTCTACAAAACCGCCATCGCCTTTTTTAGTACCGCCTTTGGCAGAGATGCTGCCGTTAACGCGGGCGGTTTCATCCGCCCAAACAATGACCTTACCGCCGTCGCCTTGTGTTTTAGCATCGGCTTTGACAACTGTATCTTTGCCTACATAAGTCGCTTTGGCATTGTGTACATCGGGATTTTTGCCTTGATAATCGCCGCCGACCAACACTTCGCCACCGCCGTTTTCGCCGCTGGCGTCAAGGCGTGACCGGTTCAATATGCCGACTTTTTCGCCGAGCAGTTCGATCTTGCCGCCTTTGCCGGTTTCAGTGGCTTTGGCTTCGATAGTGCCTTGCGCCAAGGTGGTGCCGGTTTGGCTGTCGACATGAATAGTACCGGCATCGCCTTGGCGGTTATTGGCCGAGAGCTTGCTGTCCAGCGCCAAGGTGATGTCTTGCCCAGCGACCAGCCGGATGTTGCCCTGCGCGTCAATCTCAACGCTGTCGGCGCTGATGTCGCCGCTGTGTTTGATGGTGTGGGCAAAGACGTTGACCGCGCCGCCTTCGGTCAGCAGTTTGCCGAGGTTAACTACGGCATCAGCAGGTGCCTGGATTTGAAAACGAATATCCGGATCATCCAGATTAGTAATGGTCAGTTCCTGTCCCGCCGCCAGGGTAATGGAACCGCCATCGCTTTTGATAATGCCGTTATTTTGGATTTGCGGAGCAATTAAAAGGATGTTGCCGTCTTTTCCTGCCCTGATGATGCCTTCGTTAACTATATTTCCGGCGCTGGAACCTGCCATAAAGTGGTAGTTGCCGTTCAAAAAATCCTGGTCACTCAGGTTAAGGCTAGAGGCAATCAGGCCTTGGGTATCAACGGTTGCCCCCGCTCCGAACACGATGCCGTTAGGATTGATCAGGAAGACTTTGCCGTTGGAGGCCAACTGTCCCAGAATTTCGCTGGGGTTTTCTCCGATAATACGGTTGAGTACCGCGCTCTGGCCGTTCTGCTGAATAAATTGGGTCAGTTCATTTTGAGCGATGCTGAAATTTTGCCAGTTGATAATCGCATTAGGGCTGTTAGTGACTGTTGTCACGCCTGGCGTAGCGTTATCGATGCTGACTTGTCCGCTGACGATTTGTGCGCCATCGGGGTTGGCGTGAGAAAAAGAAGGGTAAAGTGCCGCTAAAATAGCCAAATTAAGCACGCGACGCAGGGGCAAGCTTGATTCGAATAAAGATTGATGCTGCGCAGACTGCTTTTTACGGTTGAGCTTCATGGTAATTAACCCACTTTAATGTTTCAACTTGTCAACCCATTGGGTGCGCATTGCTTATTCACCCTATAGATTCAATTGTTAAAATTATAACATTGATATAAGTAGTTATACCTATTCCTTAAAGTCCAAAATAGCGGAAAGTGTAAGCGGATTTATTTGCTGGTATGGGTAAATGCGCCATCCCAGTCGGTTTCAGGCGGGGATTCAAGATAGTAGGCTATCCGGTCAAGATAAATGGAATATAATTTATCATGTGGATGCTGCTCGTTTAATTGTTCGAAAATAATTTGTGCGTCAGGCCATTGTTGTTGCCGATAGCTATGCAGTGCTTGATTCAATGAGTCGAGAATCTGCATCTGATCGGAACTGATGTCTTCTATTAAGCCCAACGGTTCATAAATAGTGATGGGTTTGAGCTTGCCTTTTACCCGTACTTTGTCGAGCTCCCTGTAAACGAACTCAGGAGCCGCCATCAGAGTGCTTTCACTAACAATCATTTTTACGCCGTATTGTTTGGTGAGGCCTTCCAAACGCGAACCTAAGTTGACTGCGTCACCCATTATTGTGTAGGCAATGCGAAATTGCGACCCCATATTGCCCACACTCATTTTGCCGGTATTAAGACCTATGCCTATGTCAACTTCCGGCCAGCCTTTTGCTTTAAAATCTTTTTGAATGGTCGTTAGAGCTTGTAAAATTGCAAGCCCCGCTCTTACTGCATAGCTGGCATGTTGAGGGTTGTGCATCGGAGCGCCCCAAAATGCCATGATGGCGTCACCGATATACTTATCGATAGTGCCTTTGTGTTCATGTATGACACGGGTTACCGGCGTTAAAATGTCGTTGATCAGCTCACATAATTCTTGCGGTTCCATGCCTTCAGAAATAGTGGTAAACCCCCTGACATCGGAAAATAATACAGTCATTTCCCGGCTTTCGCCTTTTAATGAAAATTCTTCATCCGATTGGCTCATTTGCTCTACTAATTCGGGCGGAATATATTGGCCGAACATATTGCCCATTTGTTTCTTCTTGCGGCTTTCAAAGAAAAATCCGAAAAACAGCTGGATACCGTACAGGGCGGTTAATAAAGTGATAGGTGTTGCCAACAGGGTATCGATATTCCAAACTGCCCAACAGTAAAAATTGAATGCTGTTCCGCCGATAAGTAAGATGCCAAATACAATGGCGGATAGAAATACCGGTAAACGAGGAAATATAAAAACACCCAACAGGCATATTATCATTAATTCAGTTATTTCAGCCGCAAGGATATAGCTGGGTCTGGATTTAATGGTTTGATCGAGTAAGCCGCTGAGAATATTGGCATGGACTTCTACCCCTGCGTAGACGTTTTGCACCGGTGTTACCCGTAAATCCAGTAAGCCCGCTGCCGAGGTGCCTATAATAATAATTTTGTCTTTTAATTTTTCTAGATCAGCTACACCGTTAAGCACATCGGTTGCTGAAATATAAGGAAAGCTTCCTTGACGTCCACGGTAGGGCACTAACACAGTGCTGCTTTCATCAACAGGAATATGAAAGCTTTCAATGTCTAGACCTTCCAAGCGGTGGCTATTGGCTTCGCTCCCGCCATAGTTCTCGCCGATAATGAAGTTAACTGCCGGCATACCTAGTAAGGTTCTGAATAATGCTAGCGACAGTGACTCATAAACCTGATGGTTATAATTGATTAATAGTGGCAGCCTTCGATAAACACCATCTTCATCGACATTGGGGTTGTTAAAAAAACCGCCCGACATTGCTGCTGTTTGCAATTTCGCGAGGTTAGCGGTATAGCTTTTTTCCTTGAACAGTAATGAGCTGAACGAAAGTTCATCTGCTGCCGCTAAAGGAGTCGGCAAAATGCCTATTTCGGGAGTCTTTTCGTTTATATGGCTGGCGAAATAACCCAAAACTATAGGCCGGTTTTCCAGGCTTTTGGCAAACATGTCATCATAAGACAATTGTGGGCGTACCGTTTCTAATGTCGATAAAAAGTCTGTATTTTTCTGTAACGGACCAGAAGCCAGCTTTTCCAGTAAATCTATCCCCCCGCTGGTATCGGGCTCGGAAAAAACTACGTCAAAGCCGAGTAATTTAATGTTGTAATAATCAAATAGCATATCCACCAAATAGGCCAATTTATCCCTGCGCCAAGGCCAGCGGCCTTCTTTAGCAAGGCTTTGTTCGTCTATATCGACAATGACGATGCGTGGATCAACGGTATTAATTACGGTCGTTCGCAAGCGTAGGTCATATAAAATATTTTCCATGCGTTGCAGGGTAGGAATCTGTAACCAATGTGCAGTGTGGGCCATGAATAACAAGGTCATTAGAGCGCATGCCAGAAAACGATAGAATTTAAGCCATTTATTACTGAATTTCATCAAAGAAGCCGGGTTGGTAACGATTAGTCAGATGGGATATTCATCGTGTACTTTATATTGAGCTTGGAAATTACGCGATAAGTACTCTTAGGATCAACTTTGTCTGTAGACAAAGCTTTTTTGCTGCGTTTGGTGTATTTAAAACCCGAAAACCTTGTCGGCTAGTTTTGTTGTTGCTTAACCTTGTAGGATTTTCAATCCGAACTCATAGTATCTATTTATTCAACGTCGATTTGGTAATCATCCAGAAATTTTTCAGCATATTTAAGATAAATTTTTTGCTCGATAAATGCGTCATACAAATCCGGATCAATGTGTCCTTCTTCTTTCATTTTCTTTAAGATAAACAATGCTTCAGAAAGTTTTTTCCCTTCTTTATAGGGCCTGTCTTTTGCAGTTAAGGCCTCGAAGACATCGGCGATTGCCATTGCTCGTGCAGGAATGGACATTTGCTCTCGAACAAGTCCTTTTGGATACCCCTTACCATCCATGCGCTCATGATGACCGCCCGCATATTCAACAACGTTTTGTAAATGTTTGGGGAATTTAATGGCTTCCAGCATGGAAATGGTAAGGTTGATATGGTTGTTGATGATTTTTCGTTCTTCCGAGGTCAATGTGCCTCGGAAGATACTCAAATTGTAGATCTCTTCGTCGCTTAACAACGGGAGGGTGTCATTGTTTAGCGTCCATGTAAGTTTTTGTAAGGACTTAAGCCGGTTAATATCCTCATTAGACATTGCTTCTCCACCGGTATTGCAAAGGCGGATAAATGCTAAATCATCATTTATATGAGAAATATCAGCTTGGTAAGATTTTTCCAGTAAGGGTGATGAGGTCTTGTTATCTTGAAGTTCAGCAACCTGCTGTTTGAGAAATGCAATTTCACGGTCGCGTTTTAGTACTTCAAAGCGTGTTTCCAGCAAATGGATGCGGTCAAAAATGGTTTCCAGTTTTGTCGCTTTATCAATAACATGTGTAGGCGTAATAATTTTACCGCAGTCATGTAGCCAACTTGCGATAGTAAGTTCGTAACGATCTGCATCGTCTAGTCTAAAATCCTGTAGATAGCCATGCTCAGTATCATGGGCCGCTTCTGTCAACAGGGTGGCTAATTCCGGAACACGGCGGCAATGTCCGCCGGTATAAGGCGACTTTTCGTCAACGGCGGTCGCGATCAATTTGATCAGCGACTCAAACATGTTTTCCAGATCGGTAATCAGCTGTTGTTTTGTTAAAACGGTTGCAGCTTGCGAAGCTAAAGCTTCAGCAAATCGTTGTGAGACTGAATCGAACGTAATAATTTCTTTGGTTACGGGGTCAAGAGCGTTAATCAGTTGCAAAATACCGATAATCTCGCCTTGATGGTTGGTTAAAGGAATAGAAAGAAAAGACTTTGAACGGTAATTATTTTTCTTGTCGAATGCCTTGGTACCAGAAAAATCGAAATTAGCTGCATTATAAGCATCATCAATATTGATGGTTTTGTTGTTGTGGTACGAATAGCAGACGACGTTCTTGAGGTTGGGTTCTCCATTTTCCTCATAGAGTGGAATATTTGGAATATTAATCGCATTTCCACCGCCTCCGAGGAAAATACCAAGACTATCGGAGCGAATGATTTCTATTTTAATGGTATTGCCATCAACCCGGTATATTGTTCCTCCATCAGCGTTGGTAATGGATTTTGCACCTAGCAAAATTTTTTCTAATAATTGCGTAGTATCTTTTTCGGAAGAAAGAGCGATACCAATATCAGTTAATTTTTCGACTTGACTAATGATTTTTTGTAAGTCGGAAGAAAACTCGTTACCAATAGTAGAGATTTTATTAGGTTGGGGGATGATCTTTTGCGTAGTCATAAACGGTAAGTACTGCAATCTAGAAAATTTTTGTTTAACTATAGATCATGTGAGTTGATGAAGCAAAACAGATTATCGACTGTATTGATTTTTCTGCTTTTGTATAGAAAAGCAAGAACTATGTGGTCAAATATATCCGAAGCATAAGGATTTAGTAATTTACTTTGAGCCCCCCCCTTAACCTACTGCCTCAGGGTATATACTAGACGAAAATAATACCGATTATTCAATATCAGTCATTAACGCCTTAATATGTAGCGCGACACTAGCTGCTAATGCTTTAAGATTATAGCCTCCTTCTAAGGCTGAAATAATCCGCCCTTTGCAGCAGCTGTCAGCAATCATCATTAGCTCTTGGGTAAGCCATTTGAAATCATCTTCAACCAGCATAACGGAAGCTAATGGATCATCCTTATGAGCATCGAAGCCGGCTGAAATCAGCAATAAATCGGGTTTGAATTTTTTCAGCGCTGGCAAAATGATGTTGTTGTATTTTTGCCTGAATTCAATACCGGAATCACTTGCAGCTAACGGCACGTTGATAATATTTCCAACGCCGGTTTCTGTAGGATATCCAGTGCCGGGGTAATGGGGCATCTCATGACTGGATGCGTAAAGCACGTTAGGCTGATTGTAAAAAGCCGCTTGCGTTCCATTACCATGATGAACGTCAAAATCAACAATGGCAACACGTTCGAGTCGGTAATGTTGAAGCGCATAATTGGCTGCAATCGCAATATTATTGAAAAGGCAAAATCCCATCGCCCGTTGGGGCTCTGCGTGATGCCCCGGTGGGCGTATGGCGCAAAAAGCATTGTCAGCTTTATCGGTCAAAACCTTATCAACTGCATCGCAAACGGCGCCAACTGCGCGGAAAGCGGCTTGTTTTGATCCAGATGACAGCACAGTATCATGATCCAAATAGTGCTCGCCTTGTTCGGGAACAGCTTCAAGAATCGCATCAATATGAGACTGGGGATGGATAAGCCTGATTTGCTCCTCGGTACCGAGTGGTGGAGATTGCCGAATTAAGCTTGAGAACTCCGGGACTGACAATGATTTTTCTATACTTCTTAGTCGGTCTGAGCATTCAGGATGTCCAATGCCAGTTTCATGTAAGAGAAAATCAGTATGACTGTAATAAAGTGTTCTCACAAAGCCAAAGCCTCGCTGGGAAATTGATGCTATTTATTAAGACGGCCTGCTGGCTCTATCTTCTTGAATGTTTGGCGAACCTATCCTGGCAGGAACAGCCACATTGAGTTTATATCCAAAACCTTTCACGGTTAATATCCATTGTGGGTTGTTAGGATCATCTTCAATTTTCTTTCTTAATAAATGCATGTATTGGTAAAGATCTGATTTGGTTGCCCGGTTATTTTCAGGCCAGAGATGATTGATAATTTCGTGGGTCATAAATACCCGATCAGTATCCTTCGCCAGCAACTCGAAAAGTTCAAATTCTTTACGCGTTAAATTCAATAACTTTCCGTTAAACAAAACAGATTTCGAGCGTTGATCAATTTGAAAAGGCTCGATCATAAAACAGCTTTCATTATTTGGCATATTATTAGTCGGCCGCCCATCATAGATAGTCTCATTTTTCCGCTTAAGCATTGACAACCTACGATCATTAGCAGCTCGCCTCTCATAGCTTCTCTTTTCTTGTATAAAGCGATGATGAAGATTAAATTTGTTGTGCAAATAGTTTTTCAGTTGGTTGATATCGAGAGGAGCATCTAAAGTTGCATCAACCCAACGAATTAGTTCTTTTGATAAATTTGAAACATTATTGACATCATGTAAATAACATACCGGTATTTGATGACTAATACTCATGTCACGGATCAAATCAAAGTTAATTTTCTGGGTTTTTATGTCTGTCGTATCGGCAGTAATAATAACTATATTTGGCTGTATTTGAATCATTTTATTAATTGACTCTCCATCAAGAGTTGATTCAAAAAACTTATAGCGATGTGCATGACAATACCCTTTTAATAAACCTAGATGATAAGGATCGCTACTAATTAGTCCAATCCGAAAATCTGTATTCATATGAGTCCTCGTAAAATCCATTAAAGTGAACAAGCACAGGGTCTGAACGGACAATAAATAATTTATTTAAAAACGATAGAAGAAAGCCGCATAAAATTAAAAGTTATAATAAATTAGTGGGTTACATGAAACATTACCACAATCAAGAGGCAATGCACAAGATTACTTGCTTTCAAAACTTTAATATGGGTAATAGTGCGTAGAGAAAATTTAATATAAGATTATTTTAAGGATTAATATGGCTTAGGTTGGCAGTATTAATACCTAATAAAACTATGGTACTGCTCGTTAAGCGAGTATGTATTATTACCTATCTTTTTATGGAGTTACCTTGTTAGAATTAACAAAATCGGTTCGGATTTAAAATTCTATGAGATTTCCAAAAGTTATTGCTGATCTTGTATAAGAAACCGCAAAAAACTATATCTTAAAGATAAAATAGATTTGCGAGTATTTGGGATAGTCAGGCGCTCTATGAAAAGGCCAAAGGAGATGCTTTGAATGCTAGCCGCTCGATCAGGCCCAGGCGTATTAATAATGAACAGGATGCTACCTCTGCATTGAACGCAACCGATGAGCAGTTTAAAAAGCACATCATTGCTTAGTAAAGTGATCCGAGATGCTGGCTGATGTGAGACTTAACAGGGGTTGCAGTAGATCGGGGGACGTGCGCTAGCTGGAGTATGCCTATTTTTCGAAAATTGTTTGCTTCGAGTCAGGCCAGTTCTAAGGTTTATCGCCTACCTGGCTGGGTAGACGACATTTCCATCGATACCTAACGGGGTATTGCTCGCATTTACCATTCGAACGTGGTGAAGTGAATGCCAACTTCCCAGCCATCTTCAGACTCTTCAACCCGTACTACTCGACCTTCACAGCGAAGACGGGTCAGATTCCTTCCTTTTTTTTCCATGGGAATAAAGCAGCGAACCATATGATCGCGCTCAATAGCCTGATCTGTCTTAAAGCATAAGCCGGTAGTGCTTAAGTTGCGTGTCACACCGGTACCTGAATCAAGTTCAACTGTACAAAAAGTAGGATACCGTGCGGTTAATCGCTTTTCTCTGCTCATATATTGCTCCATTTGATGATTAGTTTGGCACGGTGGTGCAGCCTATCTAAGGCATAACGCGTTTTACCAGTCACTATAATTGTAGAGAAAGGCAACTAATCTAAAATTTTTTCAAATGATAGACGTTTTTTACTCTTAAAACAATTAGCCATTTAAATCTGTGAAGCATCGCTCAATTGTCATTAGCAGCCAGCAAAATAATGATTGGTTTGAGCATTAAATTGGCTGTATAAAATAGTCAATTTAACTTTTCTAATCCATAAGTAGCTTTACCTAATCAGGGACATTGCTCGATGCATATGCCTTATATTATTAAATTCATTTAACCGGAGACAACTCATCGAATAATTGCAATAGCATAAGTTTTAAGAGGATGAGGCTTACTTATTTTATGCGAATTAGGTAAAATCGGTCAGTTGAAAAGCCAAGCTAACTGTATTTTTTATTAAATAGTATCAATACTTTGACTAATAAAACCTTTAACTGATCACCCATTTCATTCGTCTCCGCTCAATAAATGAGCGGTCTTCTTAATTGTGTACCGTATCCGTACCTATTTTTCTCATACAACATGTCGATTACTGAAATAAGCTCCGAAACCAAGCGCCGTAGAACCTTTGCTATCATTTCGCACCCTGACGCGGGAAAAACCACTATCACCGAAAAACTGTTACTATTCGGCGGTGCAATCCAGCTCGCAGGCTCGGTAAAAGGGCGCAAAGCAGCGCGCCATGCAACTTCCGATTGGATGGAAATGGAGAAGGAGCGAGGCATTTCGGTGACCACCTCAGTCATGCAGTTTGAGCATAAAGACAGCATTATTAATCTGCTCGACACTCCAGGCCATGAAGATTTCTCGGAAGATACCTATCGCACCTTGACTGCGGTCGACTCCGCGCTGATGGTGATAGATGTTGCTAAAGGCGTCGAAGAACGAACCATTAATTTGATGGAAGTGTGCCGCTTACGCACTACACCGATCCTGACTTTCATTAACAAACTGGACAGGGAAGGGCGGGAACCTATTGAGTTGATGGACGAGGTCGAGAATGTCCTGAACATCAAATGCGCACCAATGACGTGGCCTATTGGCATGGGCAAGCGTTTTAAGGGAGTTTATCACCTGTATAAAGATGAAATTCACCTGTTCAGCGCCCAACATGGCGGTAAGATTGCCCAGGCTGAAGTGATCAAAGGTTTGCATAATCCAAAGCTGGATGAGCTGTTGGAAGATCAGGCCCAAGAACTCAGGGATGAAATCGACTTGGTCAAAGGCGCCAGTCATGAGTTCGATCTTGAGGACTACTTGGCAGGTAACTTGACACCGGTTTTTTTCGGCTCAGCAATTAACAATTTCGGGATTATCGAGTTATTGGATGCGTTTGCCGAATATGCGCCATCGCCTC
>CAZJOY010000131.1:0-11594 GCA_964547705.1 uncultured Methylobacter sp.
CGCGGAGCGTGGGAACGATAAGTTCAAATTTCGGGAAGTTATGGTGGGCCAAATCCTTAATTAACTTGTAGCAAAGAGATACTGACATGAAAAACAAAAAAATTTACCGCAAAAAAATAATTTTCGCCGCTGCAACCGGCCTTTTATCCATCGCAGCCAACGGAACCAATGCTTATGCAGACGCCGCCATGATCCGGTCGCTGACAGGATTTGATATTAATGAAACCAAGCTGTTAAAAAATAACGCTATCACAGTCGGCGGTTGGGCCAACGCCGGCATTACCTATAACGCGGCAAACCCGGCTAATAATTTCAATGGCCCGGTTACCTTCGGCGACCGTTCCGGCGAATTTCAGTTAAATCAATTAAACCTGTTCGCGCAACGCGCCGTGGCGACAGCGGGCGACACATGGGATTTTGGCGGACGTGTCGACGCGATGTTCGGTACCGATGCTATTTTTACTCAAGCTTACGGTGTCCCCGCGGCCGATGTGAATACCGGGCTGCCTTTAAATCGGAATCATTGGGATCTTAATATGCTTGGCAGCAACAACAACCGCTTTTACGACATCGCGCTGCCTCAAGCTTATGCCGAGATTTATGCCCCTGTCGGCAATGGTTTGAATATCAAAGCCGGTCACTTTTATACACCAATTGGTTACGAGACGGTTCCGGCTCCGGATAACTTTTTCTATAGCCATGCATACACCATGCAGTATGGCGAACCGTTCACGCATACCGGGGTGTTGGGAAACTATAACGTCGATAAAAACTGGTCGGTCATCGGCGGCGCTATCACCGGTAGCGCGACCGGCGGCTGGGATGGCGGCTGGGATAAGCAATTGGGCAACTGGGCCGGCATAGCCGGTGCCGCATGGACCAGCGACGATAAGGCTAGTTCTGCCAATATCAGCGGCACCTATGGCGGCACTTCGGAACGTAGCGGCCAGTCTTGGGGCCTGTACAGTATAGTGCTCAAACATAATATTACCGGTAAAACCCACTTGGTTTTGCAACATGATCATGGCTATGCCAATGGCGTGTTGCTGGGCGCAACGTCTACCGATACCGAATGGTACGGGATCAACGCACATTTGACTTACGACATCAACAATAACCTGGCCGCGGGTGTTCGTACGGAGTGGTTCCGCGATCAAAACGGTTTTAGGGTCTGCTCGCCGCAGCGCATAGCTGCCGCTACTAACGGCGCAGGCAACAGCTACGCGATCGGCGGCCAAGCGAATAACAGTACCTGCAATGCCGGTAATGGCGCCAGTTACTACGCAATCACTGCCGGAATAAACTGGAAACCGGCAAAATGGTTGAATATCCGCCCGAACCTTCGTTATGACTGGGTGGATGGTAAAGTTGCCGCCGGCGGGCAGTACCGACCTTTCGGCAATGCCAAGCAGGATCAGTTTTTGTTTTCGACCGATTTTTCGATCAACTTCTGATTCAGCTTTGCAACGAGGATGCCGGCATAAAAATGCAAACATCAGCCATTAAATTATAATAGCTCTAAACGATATATTCGATAAAATCGATTGACAAGAGAGCCTTGCTGTTGTTAGAGTTATTGGTGAATACCGGCAGTAGTTTTTTTTTGCCTATTACCGATCGGATATATGAAATCAACTCTCGCAACAAGAACGGAAAGAAGATTTGAAAAACATAATTTGATACCAATGCTTTTATTAATTTAACTTTGAGTATCACAACAGAAATTCAACTAACCCAATAAGGAAACTTTCCATCATGGCTAGCAATGACGATAAGCCTTACTTAACACCCAGCGAAGCCGCCAAATTATTAATGGTATCGCCGATCACTGTACGTGCATGGGCGCAAAAAGGCTTGTTACCTTCCGAAACAACGCCTGGCGGGCACCGCCGTTTTCTGCGCGAAAGCGTGGAACAATTCGCCAAGCAATGTAAAACCGTTCCGCAGCAACGCGACGAATTGCGGATATTGATCGTGGACGACGACAAACAAGTCGCGGGATTTTTGGTCGAATGGCTGAGCGGGCTGGATCAACCCTTCATAGTAGACTCTGCAACTGACGGCTTCGTGGCAGGCAGCAAAGTCTATTCCTTTGAGCCGGACGTTATTTTGCTCGACTTGATGATGCCGGCTCTGGACGGCTTCGCGGTCTGCCGACAAATCAAAGCCGACCCGGATACCAGCGATATTCGGGTGATTGCGATGACCGGACATCCGAGCCCGGAAAACGAACGGCGTATCCTTGAAGCGGGCGCGGAAATTTGTATTGCCAAACCGCTGGATACCAAAAAGCTGCTTGGCTTACTGAAAGCCGACTTGTCCTGACATTTCGGCTGTAAACCCTTATCTTCCAACAGCTTGAAAAGGTGGCTCATGGATAAGCGCATTACTCTCACCGTATCGGGCATGTTCGCGGATATGAATCGCTACTGCCTGTTGCTGGCAGTGTTGGCTGCTGTGGCGGTTTTGTTTACTTTGATGCCCGGCACTTATTTCGAGATCTCGTATCGCGACTTTCTGCCCTTGCATACGGCGCTGGAGTTTTCCTCAATTCTGGTCGCATTGATGATATTTGGCGTGACCTGGCACAGTTTGTCGCCAACGCGTTCCGCCAGCATAACGCTGCTGGGTTGCGCGATGCTGGCCTCAGGCTTGCTGGATTTCGGTCATACGCTGTCCTACAAAGGCATGCCTGATTTTGTTACACCGGCTTCTCCCGAAAAGGGTATTGCTTTCTGGTTGGCGGCCCGGTTGACCGTTGCGACGGGTCTTTGCGCGGTATCCTTCATGCCTACAGTTCCGCTGCGCAAGACGCAAACCCGCTATGCACAGTTGTTAGGCTATAGCCTGTATACGCTGCTAATCTACTGGTTAGTGTTTTTCCATGAATCCGCTCTGCCGCGCACTTTTATCGAAGGCCAAGGTTTAACGCATTTTAAGGTGGCCTGCGAGTGGGGCATTATTGGTCTGTTAGCCATTGCTGCGAGCCGTTTTTGGCGACGTTGTTGCACTGCCGCGGATAGTCACAACCTGAAAACCTATTTTTTTACCGCTGCGGTAATTTTTATTATGAGCGAGGGCTTTTTTACCCAATACAAAACCATGAGCGACGCTTTTAATGTATTAGGGCATCTGTACAAAATTATTGCTGATTTTCTCCTTTATAAAGCCGTATTTGTGACCACTATTCAGGCCCCCTATCATGAAGTCGAGCAACAGCAAACGCGATACCGGCAATTGTTCGAGAACATGACTTCCTGCGGCGTGGTTTACCAAGCGGTCGATAACGGTAGTGATTTTATTTTTCTGGAAGTCAATCATGCCGCGGAACGCACTGAGAAAATGGATCGGGATAAATTTATAGGCAAACGGTTGACAGAGCTTTTTCCCGGCGCCGCTGCATCCGGCTTGCTCAATGTATTGCATCGAGTCTGGGATACAGGACGGCCCGAACAGTTTCCTGTGAAGTACTATAAGGATGGGCGTATTGCCGGTTGGCGGGAAAATTACCTCTATCGTTTGGCTAGCGACAATGTTGTTGCGATCTACGACGACATTACCGAGCGTAAATTGGCGGAACAGGCCTTACAGGAGAGCGAGAAAAATTTTCGGGCGATTTTTGAAACGGCTGCGATCGGCATGGCGGAAGCCGATCCAGTGACCGGCAAATTTCTGCGCGTCAATTTGAAATTCTGCCAGATGACCGGCTATAGCGCTGAAGAACTTCTCTCCAAGACTATTGAGACAATCACTCATCCCGATGACCGGGAGAAGAGCATGGAAGGTTGGCGGCGCATGGCACGCGGAGAGGTGCCTGAATACACGACTGAAAAGCGCTATATTCACAAGGACGGTCATGAAGTCTGGGCGCATTTAAACGTCGTCGCCCTTCGCGATGAAAACGGCGTGATCGTGCGCACTCTGGGGGCTATTGCCGACATTACCGCCCGCAAACAGGCTGAAGCCGACCGCCGCCGCTACGATCAAGAACTAAAATCCATCTTCGATGCTTTACCCGATTTCTACTTTCATCTAGGCCCGGATGGAACCATCCTCAGCTATCACGCCAATCCAACAGCAATGGGTGAACTGCACGTGCCGTCGGAGCAATTTCTCGGCCGGCGCATGATCGACGTGTTGCCGCCCGCGCAGGCGGAGCTGTTTGCCGTCAAGCTCAGAGAACAGCGAGGCAGCGGCAAGATAATTACTTTTGAATATCAGCTCACGGTATCCGGCGCTGAACGTTATTACGAAGCACGTCTGACTAATCTAGCCGATAGCGACGATATTATCGTACTGGTGCGGGACATCGTCGAACGTAAGCTGCTGGAGCAGCAATTGCAGCAAGCGCAAAAAATGGAAGCACTGGGGCAACTGACCGGCGGAATTGCCCACGACTTCAACAATATTCTGGCCGCCATACTCGGTTACTCCAACCTTGCCCTGGAACGGTGCGTATCCGACCCTGCGGACAAACTGGCCCGTTATCTGGGCGAAGTCATTTCCGCCAGCGAACGGGCTCGCGACCTGATCGCCAAAATGCTGGCTTACAGCCGGACTTCTTCGGTCGTGGCGAGCGTTCCCCTGAACATAACGCCGGAGGTGGAAAAAGCCGTTGCCATGTTGTCCGTTGCCATTCCGGCAGGCATTGAAGTTATCACTCATATTGAAGCCGATGTACCCTCAGTGCGGATTGACCCAATTGAGGTGCAACAAGTGTTAATTAATCTCGCCGTTAATTCCCGCGACGCCATCGGCGAACAAGGCCGCATCGGTATCACTCTTGAACGCGCCAGAATCAGCCATAAAGTCTGCGCTATTTGCCACAACATCATCGAAGGGGACTTTGTCGCCCTGGAAGTGAGCGACAGCGGCGCCGGTATTCCGGCCACTATACAGCAGCGCATTTTCGATCCTTTCTTCACCACTAAAGACATTGGCAAAGGCTCCGGACTCGGTTTAAGCATGGTGCAGGGCGTCGTTATAAAAAACAATGCTCACCTACTGATAGAAAGCAGTGCCCAACAAGGCACTTCTTTCCAACTGTTATTTCCTTTTGCGGATGCGGAGGCGATTGATTCGTCAGCCCCAATTTCCGCGCCGATTGCGCCTATGACAGAGCGCTGGCGTATTTGGGTTGTAGAAGACCAAGAATCCTTGGCCGGCTATTATCTGGAACTGCTGCAAGAACAGGGTTATCTGGTTAGCGTTTTTACCGATCCTGCCGAAGCGTTACGCGCATTCCGGCTTGATCCGGACAACGTAGACCTGATTCTTACCGACCAGACCATGCCGCATTTGAGCGGCGCCGAATTAGCCGGTGCCGTGCTTGCAATAAGGCCGGAATTGCCGGTTATTCTGGTCACCGGTTATAGCGAGACGATTAATGCGGACGAAGCAAAACGTCTGGGCATTCGATGTTATTTAAATAAACCTGTAGACGGAAACAAACTGTTGACCATACTGGCAGCCGAACTCCGCTGAAACGACTTGGCCTAGGCAACGGCTAAGTTACATGGATGTAATGAACGCAGAACATGCCGCAAGACTGACGAAAACCGTCGCGGTCATGCAAATTTATCCGCTGAACATCTTCAATAGCGGATTAGTAAAGGAGGTTAACATGATTGGAAGTAATGAACTTCAAACTACGGCTACAAGCTATCCCTATCGGATATTAATCGTCGATGACGATTCCGTTCACCGTGCATTGGAACAGGAGATTTTACAACCGCCGAAATATGCCGTTACCGAAGCAGCATCGGGAGCAGAAGCATTGCAACTGCTGGGCGCGCAATCGTTCGATGCGGTGCTGCTGGATAAGAGGATGCCGGGCATGGATGGCAACGAGGTGTGTAATCGCATTCGTAGCGAACTGAAACTGGAATTGTTGCCGGTGATTATGGTGACCGGCACTGGCGGCTGCGATGAGCTGGCATGCAGTCTAAATGCCAGGGCCAGCGATTTCATCGGTAAACCCTATTCGCCCAAGGAGCTGATTGCCCGCCTTGATTGCGCGATAAATCGCAAGCGTCTTACAGACCAGCTCGATAGTGCCGAGTCCATGCTGTTCTCTCTTGCCCGCATGGTGGAAGCCAAAGATCAAAACACCGGCGACCATTGTTCCCGTTTAGCGCACATCAGCGTGGTGCTGGGCCAAGCTCTCGGCTTGGAGGCCGAATATCTGACAGCTTTGCGCCGCGGCGGCATCCTGCACGATATCGGCAAATTGGGCATCCCCGACAGCATCTTGCTTAAACCCGGCAAACTAACCGAAGAAGAATGGCTAGTCATGCGCCGGCATACTGAGATTGGCGCCCGTATGGTTGAAGACCTTAAGAGCATGCGGCTAACCGTACCCATCATCCGCCACCATCATGAACGCTGGGATGGCACCGGTTATCCTGACGGCTTGGCAGGCAAAAACATTCCGCTGCTGGCACGGATATTCCAGATTGCCGATATTTACGATGCGCTGATCAATGAGCGTCCTTATAAGCCCGCCTTATCCAGAGAGCAGGTCATCCTCATACTGGAGGAGGAAGCCGCCAAAGGTTGGCGCGATCCGGAACTTACCGCCGTGTTTGTCGATATTCTGCGCCGGCGGCCTCAGGATCTTGAACTGCGATCCGATGCGAACGATTACCTGGACCGTGAGTTGTTTGTCGATATTGCCAGAACTGGAACAGCAAACAGATAAACTGATTATTCGCATTCTTTCGGCAGGAGCCGCAAAGCAGCTCCTCTTTGCGAACAAAGTTATCAGCATGTTTATTTAAAATGAGATCGATAAAAACATATTTAACTGTCGCGCTATTACTGTGCATTTTACTACCCACCGGATTGTTAGGCGGGATTGCATATTGGTTCGTGTATAACATTATCAAAGATAATCGCATTGAAAATGTTGGGCAAGTAGCCGAGACGCGCCATGAAGAAATGCGTGTATGGTTGAATGAAACCAATGTGCGCGGCAAAGCCTTACTGGATAACTTGATTGAGGACTGTCGCCACAGCGACTCGGGCATCAATACATGTTCCCGGACCAAACTAAAGCAGTTTGCGGCTATCAATCATACTGTCGGCATTACTTTCCATTCAGGAATCGAGAGCGATTTTGCCGTGGGCGCTGACGCCATACCAATCAATGAATTCACTAAACCGTTCCTGCCCGGTCAAATCGCGTCGACATCTACCTCAAACATCAATGGTGCCTCATTATTATCCTTGATCGCAGCCGATCCGGCGTCCGGTTTCAGCTTGGTGACGACCTATGCCGGAGAGCAATTGCAAGGTATTTTCGTCGGCTCTACTGTATTGGGGCAATCCGGTGAAACCTTTCTGACCGATAACCGGGGATACTTCATCACCAAGCCGCGCTACCTTGCGCAACAAGGACATATCAAACCCATTTCAGTCATGCCGATGCAACACTGTTTGCATAGTGAAAACGGCGAAACCCTGGATTTTGATTATCGCAACATGCCTATCATTCATGGATTCCAGTTCGTACCGGAAATCGGAGGCGGCTGCATCATGGCGCATATCGATCAGTCGGAAGCCTTTGCACCATTGCTGCGATTGGTTATGGAATTAGGCATAGCGGCCTTGGTTTTTGTTTGTTCCGCCTGGCTACTGGCAATAATGATCGGCCGGGATTTGACCAAACCTATCATCGCACTGGCTGACATGGCGAAAGCTTTGTCCAAGGGTGAGTTTACACAACGAGTCCCCTCAACAGGTTATCGCGAAATTGTCGAACTATCACAGTTGTTTAACAGTATGGCCGGGCAGCTGAATAGCAGCCTCGGCAGGTTAAAAACGTCCGAACAGGATCTGGAGAGGAAAAATATTGAATTGCAACGCTCTCATATTGCACTGGAAGAATCCCTCAACCGTTATGTTGATCTTTTTGATTTTGCCCCTGTCGGTTATCTCACCCTCACCGATGAAGGGTTAATCGAAGACATAAACCTCACCGGCGCTACGCTTCTGGGACGAGATCGAAAGAAAATATTGCACAGCTACTTCGGCTCTTTTATCGCTCCCGAGGAATACGCTCGTTGGCAGCAGTTGCAATATAACGATAAGCAAAGCGGGGAATTTTCTCTCCTGCGCGATGACGGTACAGTTTTTTATGCGCTTTTGGACTGTCAACGTTGGGATACATTGTCCCCTCCCATGGTTCGCGTGTCATTTATCGACATCACCGAACGAAAGCAACTGGAGCAGCAATTGCAGCAAACGCATAAAATGGAAGCATTAGGACAATTGACCGGGGGAATTGCCCATGATTTCAACAATATTCTTGCGGTAATGCTGGGATATTCAAATCTGGCGCTGACTCGATACGCCAATAATAATGACAACACACCGGCGCGTTATCTGGAGGAAGTCATTAAGGCCGGTGAACGGGCACGGGATCTGGTGGCACGCATGTTGACTTATAGCCGGAGCCAAAGCGATGAGGCAGCGATAGCTATAGAGCCGGCCCCGCTGGTTAAAGAGGTGATCAAAATGCTTGCATCCACGTTCCCGTCCACTATTAAACTCCAGGAGCAAATTGATACCGATATCCCGACAATTTGCATTAGTCCTGGAGAGTTGCATCAGGTGGTGATGAATTTGGTGATTAATGCCCGTGATGCTATAGCAGAGCACGGATATTTAGACATTCGTCTGAATAAATTTGTAAACACCTCAAGCTCCTGTACGTCTTGCAAACGATTCAATAACCACGTTTTGTGTCAAGGTAAAATTACCGGTGAATACGTGAGTTTCAGCGTTACTGATACCGGATGCGGCATTAGTCCGGAAAATTTTAAACGAATTTTCGATCCTTTTTTCACCACCAAGGATGTTGGCAAAGGCACTGGCTTGGGACTCTCGGTAGTTCAGGGTATCGTTCGACGTGCCGGCGGCTGCATTATAGTGGACTCGCAGCTTGGTCTTGGCACCACGGTTCAGGTGCTGTTTCCGGTCGCCAATGTTTCCAGCGAATTACCGACAATTACACCCCCTTTGTTCACGATTTCAAATGGTAACGGTGCCCGAGTTCTGGTGGTGGATGATGAAGGAAGCTTAGTGGACTATCTGATCGATCTGCTGAAAGGCGAAAATTATGTGGTTGACGGTTATACCGATTCCGTCAAGGCCCTGGACTATTTTCGCGCTAATTTACAGCGTATCGATGCGGTTATCACCGACCAGACGATGCCGAACCAAACAGGCATTGAAATTGCCGGTGTCATGCTGGCATTGCTCCCGGAACTGCCTATATTCCTATGCAGCGGTTACAGCGATAAAATTGACGAAGCAGGGGCTCAGTCGTTCGGCATCCGCCGTTTTTTTTATAAGCCTGTCAAAGCGGCGGAACTGCTCGCCGCTTTAAACGAAGAAATAACTCATCCGGCAAAATCCGGTTAATTTGGCTAACGCTGTTTTCTATAAAAGATATACCTGATTTGGCGTTCCGCGATTATCCATCCCTGGATATATTAAATGCCGTGTAAAAGTTATATCGCTTAAGATACGATTATTTTTATAATGAATAAATATTGGATGTAATTTCAGTGATATTTATTTTTGAATATATATTCAAACCAGCCGTGATGTTTGCCTTTTATCAAGGTTCCATGAATTTGGCCATTCGATATTTCTTATAAAATATTTTCTTAAAATTCCAATTCCAAATTGGCTTCGCAAAAATTAAATTTAGCTTCTTCGGATTCCGAGCCGTCGGCATAGGCCGCTTTGACATACTGATCGCAGCCTTCGTTGTTAGTGCTTGAATCCCATACCAGCGTCATGTTCTCGCCCGGTGCAACACCTTGTCCAATATCGAAATACCCCCAATTCTTCTTGTCTTCGGATACCAACAGTTTAGTAATCTTGACTTTGGTTTTATTGCTCACTTTAAACGAATACTCTGATTCACCAGCCAGCGCATTATTAGAAATTACCCCTAAGGCCAACGACGCCGTAACGATCAACATACCGGTAAAATTGCGAATTCTCATCCTATTTCTCTCTATTGCCAGACCGCAACGGCATGCTGCGGATTTTCTATTTATATACTTGCAATAAAACTGCGTCAACGGCTAAAACATGACCGCCGATTAATGTGCATAGTGCTTTGGAGCTAAAAACCCAATAACACAAATAGCTTTCATGATCAGCAGTTTTGTGCATAACAACTCCAAACAGTTTGAATTTAGCCGCTATCTTTTGCTAAAAACATAATATCTGGACAAAACCCTGTAAATTGGGCAAAATTAACAGCTAATAACGCTTTTTAACTTCTAACCGACTTGCAGATTGATGGCAACAATTACCGTTCTAAATGGGCCGAATTTAAACCTGCTAGGCATTCGCGAACCCGGTATTTACGGCAATCAAACTCTCGCCGACATCAAGCAACATCTTGAACAAAAAGCAGCTGAACTTAACCATCAGCTTAATTTTCACCAAAACAACGCAGAACACGAAATTGTAGAATTGATCCATAAGGCTTACCAAGCCCGGATTGATTTTATCATTATTAATCCGGCAGCTTTTACTCATACCAGCGTCGCCATTCGTGACGCGCTGCTGGCAACCAAAATCCCATTTATAGAGGTTCATTTATCAAATGTCCACGCACGTGAACCTTTTAGAAAACATTCCTATTTCTCGGATATTGCCAAAGGCGTTATCTGCGGATTAGGCGCAACAGGGTACGAATTGGCCTTATTGGCCGCTCATCAGATATTAGCCGAGAGATACTAAAACTATGGATATTAGAAAAATAAAAAAACTCATCGAGATTATCGAAGAATCTGACATTGCCGAACTGGAAATCAAAGAAGGCGAAGAATCCATTCGCATCAGCCGTTATTCCGCCGCTCCTGCCGTCGTTTCCTATGCGCCAGCACCTGCTCCGGCACCAGCCCCTGCCGCAGTTGCTCCGGCAGCAATTGCACCTGCTGAAGAAAAAATCACCGGTCATGTGGTTAAATCACCGATGGTCGGCACTTTTTACCGTTCTGCGTCCCCCGGCACCAAGGTGTTCGCCGAAGTAGGCCAATCCGTTCAAGTCGGCGACACTTTGTGCATTATTGAGGCAATGAAAATCCTTAACCAGATTGAGTCGGATAAGAGCGGCACCATTGTCAAAGTTCTGGTTGAAAACGCCGAACCTGTCGAGTATGGGCAACCATTATTCATCATTGAATAACACCAGGGACGGAAAGCTCATGTTCAGTAAAATCGTTATCGCCAATCGAGGCGAGATTGCATTGCGTGTCTTACGCGCTTGCAGAGAATTAGGCGTTAAGGTTGTTGCCGTTCATTCTGAAGCGGACCGGGATCTAAAACACGTTCGTCTGGCAGATGAATCCGTTTGCATCGGCCCTGCCGCATCCGTTGATAGTTATCTGAATATTCCAGCCATTATCAGCGCCGCTGAAGTGACTGACGCCGAAGCCATTCATCCCGGTTACGGTTTCCTGTCGGAGAATGCCGATTTTTCCGAGAAAGTAAAACAAAGCGGTTTTGTTTTTATCGGTCCGAATGCAGAAACAATCCGCATGATGGGCGACAAGATTTCCGCGAAG
>CAZJOY010000132.1:0-11533 GCA_964547705.1 uncultured Methylobacter sp.
GGGGGGTTGGCGGAAGGCCCGGGGGCGGGGGGTTTTGGGCGTCATAGTTTTCGTTGTAGCACTCGTCGGAGGCAATCACAAAATCATATTTCTCAGCCAGATTCAGCAGCTTTTCATGGCTGGATTGATCGATCACCGAGCCGGTCGGATTGCCGGGTGAGCAGATATAAATCAACTGGCAGCGTTGCCATATTTCATCGGGCACCGCATCGAAATCCGGCAGGTAGCCGGAGTCTTCCAGTGTGTTCAGGTAATAAGGTTCAGCGCCAGCCAACAAAGCCGCGCCTTCATAACTCTGGTAAAACGGGTTCGGCATGATTACGACAGGCGCCGTTTAGCTTGGAGCGATCAGGCATTGGGCAAATGAAAACAACGCCTCTCGTGTGCCGTTGACCGGTAAAACCTGGGTTTCGGCATTAATCGCATCAGCCGGAATCCGGAAACGCCGACTGATCCATCCGGCAATCGCCTGCCGGAGTTCCGGTATGCCTTTGGTTGTTGGATAGTTAGCTAAACCATGCAGATGGGTTAATAGGGCTTCCTGGATTAAGTGCGGTGTGGCATGAGTCGGCTCGCCCATCGACAGGGCAATATGCGATTTGTCTTTAGGTGGAACGATGCCTTGCTTAAGTTGCGCCAGTTTCTCAAACGGGTAGGGATGTAAATGTTTTAAATTAGGTGTCATTGATTAGTTGCAGTGCGGTTGTTTACCCGCAGCTTGGGCTTGCTGGAATAATCCCATAGCTTGCGGCATGCGCTTTTCCAAGTCCTGAATGCGCGTGGCATGGGAAGGGTGAGTAGACATGAATTCTATAGGCTGTTGACCTTGCGATGCGCGGTCCATCTTTTGCCACAAGCCGATGCTTTGTTGTGGATCAAAGCCGGCTTTAGCCATTAAATCGACGCCGATTGTGTCGGCTTCGCTTTCATGCGTACGGCTGTAAGGCATCAATATGCCGTATTGAGCACCGACACCTAACATACCCAGCGCTGTTTGACCTAAAGCGGTTTGCGGTTGGCTGACCGCCTGGATGATGCTCAGGCCCTGGTTAACCGCCATTTCTTGCGAAGCTCGTTCATTGCTGTGCTTGGCAAGAACGTGACCGACTTCATGGCCGATGACCGCCGCTAATTGATCCTGATTGTCGACCAGTTTGAGCATGCCGGTATGGACGCCGATTTTATTGCCGGGTAATGCAAAGGCGTTAGGTGTAGCGTCTTCAAAGACTACAACTTCCCAATTGCCGCCGATCTCACGGGTAATTGCCCCGGCAATGCAACTTGTCACTTGATTGTATTTGCTGTTAGTACTGATAGGCTTTTGTTTTTTTAGGTCATCGAAAGCCTGTAAGCCCATTTGATTGATTTGGGCATCAGGCATGAAAACCAGTTGGCTTCTGCCGGTAGGGCTAGTGATGCAGGCGCTTAATAAACAGGTAACCAGAATTGGAAATATTTTTTTGCGCATAAAAAATGACCTCTAGTTGCTATTTAAACGGGCGGTTATTTTAACGTAACTTTATATCTGAGGTTTAAAAATGTAACCTCTAGTCATAAAGTAAGAGCGTTTATTTCAAAATCTTAACGAACATTTGGTCATAATCTTCTTTCGATAGCACGCCGCTAACCCCGGTGCGTTGATGCGTTTTATCGAAGAAATAGGTTCTGGGCAATTCGCCATACCATTTCGGATCGATTTCAAATTGCAGTTTCTGGGTGTTCTCATCGGCATAAGCCCAATTTTCAATATCGGATAACTGGTATTTTTTCAGGATTTGCTGAATTTGTTCGCTTGCGGACGGTTCATCCGCCGCCAGCATGATCATTTTCAGTTCAGGCCTGCTTTTATGAATGTTGCTCAATAGCTCCATGTCTTGCAGGCACGAAGGGCAGTTTATGGACCAGATCACTAACATGAATGGCCGGTTAGTGTTGGCGGTCAATATTTGCCGATAACTTCCGGGGACGAATGCAGACAGATCGGCGTGTGCCGCACCGTTAAAAGCATTAAAAAAAATAAATACGATGCTTAGGAAAGTTTGTTTGATGCTCATATTAGTTCCTGTGTCGATTTGTGAAAGTTTGGGTAACTGACCGTGTTTTTGTGAGTGTCCGGAAACTACCTATTCCTTTGCCGCTTAATAACTTTATATAAAGCCATTCCGGCCAGCATTGACACAATAAATATCAGGGCTTTAGGTTGTCCTGCGGCAGCGCTTACAACAGCCGGTCCGGGGCAAAATCCTGAAAGTCCCCAGCCGATGCCAAAGACCAGGCTGCCCCCGAGTAAATTTTTATCGAGTTCAGTGGCATTGGGCAATCGCATTGGTTCACCCAACAGGCTACGCTGGCGTTTTTTAGCGATAGTAAAAGCGCCGGCTCCAATTGAAATCGCTCCGCCCATTACAAATGCGAGAGACGGGTCCCAAGCGCCGGCCAAGTCCAGAAAACCGATAACCTTAGCCGGATTGGCCATGCCGGAAACGATAAGGCCAAAGCCGAATATGAGTCCAACCAGAAAAGCATTAGCATTCAACATAATTAGAGCCCCAATACATGGCGAGTCAGGTAAACGGTGATAAAACCTGCCAGCATAAAGGTCAGCGTAGCGGCAATGGACCGTACCGACCCCCTGGAAATACCGCATACGCCGTGACCGCTGGTGCAGCCTGACGCATAGCTGGTTCCCAGGCCTACCATTAACCCGGCAATAATCAATTGCACGGTTCCTGCATCGATAGTCGCAACAGGCAGGTCGGATGCAAGTTGATAAACAAAAGGCGAGGCCGCCATGCCGAGAAGAAACAATATGCGCCAGAGTTTGTCCCCTTTGTCGGCTTGAATCAGGCCGGACAAAATACCGCTGATGCCGGCGATTCGGCCATTGAGTAAGACAAACAGGGCAGCGGCTAGGCCGATTAATAAGCCACCTATAAGGCCGGCAAAATAGGAGCTGTGGAGAAAGTCGGATAGATTCATATTTTCTAGAATATAAGTACTTGAAAATGTTAGTTGGTTTTGCAAGGTTGTCCGCTAAACTTGCTATGCAATTAAACGGGCTGTAGCTTTGAAGACAATTTTTTATCGAGCGTTAGTAGCTCAATAGCATGGGCTTTTGCTGTTGCAGCAATAATGGCATCAGGCAGTTTTGTTTGATGCTGACGTCTAAATTGAATAGTCAATTCCTCAATAATAGGAGAGACGCTTAAATGCATCATTCTATCCAATAGATTTTTAATCGCCAGTTCTTCGTTTTCGGTTATACCGGGAAAACTGAGCAGTTCCATGCGAGTGATGCCACTATAAGCACATTGGCTTATATTAACTTGCTTGGCTTGCATTAGGGCTATGACATCAGAGTTTTTTTGATACATACCAATGATGATATTAGTATCAAGTAAATAGTTAATCCCATTCATTGCGTAACGATTTTTGGATTGCTAACGGGTCGTCTGAAAACGTAGGCAAGTTGGGACGAGTGGTAAAGCTATCGGGCTTACGTTCGCTTTTTCCTGACAGAATAGTTTGCAGGGTGCCAAGATAATCGGCGAGGGCTTGCTTCACCAACTGGGCTGGATCTAAATGTTCCCGTTGGACCAATTGATCGAGTAAGTGCGTTGTTTCGTCGTCGAGTTCTAATGTCATCATGGCTTCAACTCCAGTGGTAAAATGATTTGCAGCAAATGATTATCTAAAATGCAAACGTTGTATTGTAAAGCATTTATTGCATCAAAAAGGCTTAACCACCGCCAGAATGATGATGCCGACCAAAAACAAAACCGGCACTTCGTTCATCCAGCGATAATAAACATGACTACGTTGGTTACGGTCATGTTTAAAGTCAAGCAACCATAGATAGCAAAAATAATGATAAATCAGTGTCAGCGCCAGCAGCGCCAGCTTTGCATGCAGCCAGCCCGCATGTGCATAAATATCCCAGTCGTAAGCAACCAGCATCCAGATGCCGAAAACCAAGGTCGCCAGCATGCCCGGCGTCATAATACCGAAGAACAGCTTGCGCTCCATCACCTTAAAACGCTCATTGCTGATCTCGTCATTGCTCATCGCATGATAGACATACAGGCGCGGCAGGTAAAACAGGCCAGCGAACCAAGTGACCATAAAAATCAGGTGTAACGCTTTTAGCCAGAGCATGGGTTATCCTTTTAGTAGTGATTCAATAGTTGTTTTCATCGTTGCCATGTTAAAAAGGCCGATTTCCTGTTTAACGACCGAACCGTCCGTCCCAATCAAAAAAGTGCTGGGCGTGAACATGATGCCGCCGAAAGCCTGGGCGTGTTCCGAGCTTAAATCCAGCGCCACATTGTAGGGCAGCTGCTTGGCTTTAGTCATATCGACGACATGATTCGGCGGGTCGTAATGCATCGCAACGGCAACCATCTCAAGACCGGATGCATGGTATTGGTTATACAGGTCGATCAAGTCAGGGATTTCCTGGATGCACGCGGGGCAGTCCGTCGCCCAGAACGTAACGATCACAGGCTTGCCGCGTAAGTCTTTTAAGGCAATTTTTTGTCCGGTGATGGTCGTGAAAGTCACATCCGGTGCCGAAGTGATGGTTTTGCTACAGGCTATTAAAGTCAGTAGTAACAGTAATAAACCGAAATATCGGTATTTTGTTTTCATGGGGGTGATGGATTGAGTGACTGGGAATGGCAACAAAATAACATATCCAATTTGGAAAACCATAACAACTCTGGCGTATGGGCTTTTGAGCCAGTCTAATTTGTGTTCATGACGTCCGCTTATAGATACGATGTCATCGCTTGCCTGAAGATGGTCCTTGTACGGTTTGAATTAATATCAGAGTTTAACTTAGAAATCTCCAATCTGGAGATTGGGAACCCGCAAAAACCAGTGTAATATCGCTCCCCGCCGTAACCATAAATAATAAAAAATTAGAGAGTAAGCATCAATGAATAACCCAATCACCACAGAAGCCGAGAAATCAGCAATCACTCTTACCCATGTTATCTACGCACTGTATGCTGCGTCTTTTTTTATCGGCATTACGGCGATAATTGCAATGGTTATGAACTATGTCAAACAAGATGATGTGGCCGGAACATTTCTGGAGAGTCATTTTCTCTGGCAGATCAGGACTTTCTGGTTTGGAGTGCTTTGGGGGGTATTGGGGGCAATCACGGCGTTTTTCATTGTGGGCTGGTTTATTCTTGCCGCTAACGGCATCTGGATTATTTACCGCATAGTCAAAGGCTGGTTACGGCTTAATGACGGCAAGCCAATGTACATTGACTAACGATAAAACTAAAAAACACCAGCTGTGTTGCACGACTGGTGTTTTTATGCGATTGAAACGGAGGGATATTGCGCGTAGCTACTTTTCTTTCAGATCTTTTTTAGGTTTTTTATCCGTAACCTGTTCTTTGTTCCCTGATCCGTCATGGCTTTGTTTAAAAGCTTCATCGCAAGCTTTTAGAGCAGCATGATCTTGAGCGGCTTGCACACAGCTTAGGTTTCTTTGAGCAATTTGTACTTTTTCCAAGACAATTGCTATTTGACGCTCTTTTTCCGCCTGAAACGCCGCGTCATCGGTATCCGCAATCGCCAGTGCCGGAAACGCCAAGCCCAAGCTATAAATGACTGTTAATAACATTGATTTTGTAACGTTCACAGTTCCTCCTCAATAATCTTGTCTGGTAATGATCGAGAATTTTTATACCCAAAGGGCATAAGTTTCGTTTGAGCAGACAAGCTGCTCAACTCAGCTTTATTCTCGCTCTTCTACCTAAAAAGCTACGCTGCAAAACTCTACATGTCAACTGAATAATTGTCGCGGGCAAAGCTAATTCACTTGAGGTAACCGGTCATCGTCGGTATATTCCCAAGGCTAAAATCCGGGAATCGGAAGCCGGCGCGAACCTGGGCAATAATGTTTTTTGTCGAAAACCTATGGCGCGGCTTAAAATACGAACAATGCTGCTCATGGTTATCCTTCGTCTGTGGCTTGGAACTTAAGGCCTTGTTTAACCATGTTTTTCAATACTCAATAAGCGAAGGATATTAAATTGCAAACCTTACCTATCATTTTGATTTTAATCCTGTCCGCGATGGCGGGTCGTTCTGTGAGCGCACAAGAAACTGACAAAGCCATAGAAAATAAAGTTAAACATCTACTGTCTCAAATGACGCTCGAAGAAAAAGTAGGGCAGATGACGCAAGTCGATTTTTCTGTCATTGGCGTTCCTGTTAGCGGGGATGAATACTCGGACGGCGCAATCGATCCGGCCAAGCTGGAAGATGCGTTAATAAAGCATCATGTCGGCTCTATTCTTAATGCGCCGTCTACTCCCAATGTCAAAGCGCAGTCTGTTGATACTTGGCGGAAAATCATGCGCACTCTGCAAAATACAACGGCGAAAACCCGCTTGAAAATCCCTGTTATTTACGGAATTGACGCCATTCATGGCGCTACTTACACGGAAAACTCAGCGCTGTTTCCGCAAGCCATTAATATGGCGGCAACGTTTAATCCGGAACTCTCTTTTAAAGAGGGCGAAATTACCGCAAGGGAAGTGCGCGTTTCCGGCTTGCAATGGAATTTTTCTCCGGTGATGGATATTGGCCGCCAACCGTTATGGCCGCGTCTGTGGGAAACTTACGGTGAAGACGTGCATTTGGCGACGGCGATGGGCGAGTCTTATATTAAAGGCCATCAGGGCAATGATTTCTCGGCTGCCGATAAAGCGCCTACCTGTTTAAAGCATTATGTGGGCTACAGCTATCCGCTTAACGGTAAAGACCGGACACCTGCCTGGATAGGCGAAAGAATGCTGCGCGAATATTTCCTGCCGACATTTGCAGCCGGCGTGAAAGCCGGGGCGCCTACGGTAATGATCAACTCGGCGGAAGTCGACGGCATTCCCGGACACGCCAACTATCAATACCTGACTACGATTTTACGCGGCGAACTCGGTTTTAAAGGCTTTACCGTGTCGGATTGGGAGGACATCAAACGACTTTACACTCGCGACAAAATGGCCGCGTCACCCAAAGAAGCGGTAAAAATTGCAGTGATGGCCGGCGTCGATATGAGCATGGTGCCGTTCGATTTTTCTTTTTATGATTTATTGGTCGACTTGGCTAAATCGGGCGAAGTACCGCTATCGCGGATCAATGAAGCCGTGTCCAGGATATTGAAGGTCAAGTATCAGGCCGGGCTATTCGATCCTAAGCCGCTGCCGGCGGTGGAAGGTAACTTTGCCACGCCGGAAGCGATAGAAACCAGCCGCCAAGCGGCGCGAGAGTCTATTGTTCTTGCCAAAAACGATCACAATATTTTGCCGCTAAAAAAAGACACCAAGATCTTGGTGACCGGCCCTACGGCTAATTTGCTAAGCGTGCTGAACGGCGGCTGGACGATTACCTGGCAAGGCGCTACCGAGAGTTTATATCCTCAGCACAAGCTCACGGTCTTGGAAGCTCTGCAGAAAAAATCCAGCGGCAAGGTCACGTATGTCGGAGGCGATTCCTTTGATGCGCCTATCGATATTCAAAAGGTTGTCGATGAAGCCAAGAACCATGACGTTATTCTGCTCAGCCTGGGTGAGCATACTTACACAGAAACTCCAGGCAATATCGAATCGTTGAATATCGACCAGGCTCAAGTCGATCTTGCCAATGCCGCGATTGCGACCGGAAAGCCGGTCGTGTTGCTGACTTTGGGCGGGCGCCCCCGCATTATCACGTCGATTGCGGAGCGCGCTTCCGGCGTTGTGTTGGGATTCTTGCCGGGAATGGAAGGCGGCGAAGCGATTGCCGATATTTTGTACGGCGACTATAACCCCGACGGCAAACTGCCCATTTCCTATCCGCGCAACACCAACGGCATTACCCCGTATGATTACAAGCCGATAGAGTCGTTTGATGTGAACTTCTACAATCCGCTTTACCCGTTTGGGCATGGTTTGAGCTATACCTCTTTCGAAACCAGTGGCTTAAAGGTCGCGAAAGATAAAGTCAAAATGGGCGAGAATATCAATGTCAGCGTTAACGTTAAAAATACCGGAGCATTAAAAGGCAAGGAATCCGTGTTGGTTTACATCAATGATGTCGTTGCCTCGGTAACCCGTCCGAATAAGCAACTCAAAGCGTTTAAAAAGGTTGAGCTGAATCCGGGTCAAACCGAGAGTTTAAGCTTTACATTAACGCCGCAGGATTTGTCGTTTATTGGCGTCGATCTTAAGCGGATCGTGGAACCGGGCGATTTCAAAGTGATGGTGGGCAATGAAACAGTTGGTTTTACTGTGAGCAAATAATGTCTCTGGTGGCGTTACAGGCTTGTCGTTCCCTTATCGCGGGCACTGCCCGCTCCTACAAAATAGTGGCAATGACGCATTGCCTGGAGACAAGATAAAAGATACCGGGATTCAAAGTTAGCTTGGCTTGCATGGATGCAGGCTTTGAAATTTTAAATATTACTTTAAGCAAAGGAGCAATCATCGGTAAAGATGAGCAGTCTCTTAATCTGACCTATCGACAATATTATGATCAATCTGACACAGAGCTCCGATAAAAATCCTTATCTCGGCTCGCTAACCATATTAACTTCGCTGTTTTTTATCTGGGGCTTCATCACCTGCCTGAATGACATTCTGATTCCGCATTTGAAAGCGGTGTTCACGCTGAATTATGCGGAAGCGATGCTGATCCAGTTTTGCTTTTTTACCGCTTATTTCGTCGTGTCCATTCCGAGCGGATACCTGGTTGAAAAAATCGATTACAAAGGCGGCATCATTGCCGGCTTAGCCGTTGCCGGCATCGGCTGTTTGCTGTTTTATCCTGCCGCAAGCCTGCATTCCTATCCGTTATTCCTGACTGCATTTTTCGTGCTGGCATCCGGTATTACCTTGTTGCAGGTCGCCGCAAATCCGTATGTCACCATCCTGGGCAATCCGGAAACGGCCTCCAGCCGCTTAACCATGACTCAGGCGTTTAATTCGCTGGGTACAACGATTGCTCCGTATTTCGGCGCGCTGTTTATTCTTGCCACGGCCGTTAAAACGGCCGATGAAATTAAGCTACTGAACAGTGAAGAATTATCGGCATATCAAGCCGCACAAGCAGCCGCGGTACAAAATCCCTATTTGTTGCTTGCCGCGGTTTTGTTTGGCGTAGCGATTATTTTTACATTGATCAAACTACCTAAAATTGAAGTTGCCAAGCCGCAGGTTTCAGCAGTTGAGGATGATGTTCATGCCGGCGCTTGGGGCTATAAGCATTTGGTTTTAGGCGCAATCGGTATTTTCGTTTATGTCGGCGGCGAAGTGTCGATAGGCAGTTTCTTGATCAATTTTTTGGGCGAACCTTCTATCGCGGGGCTAGCGGAACAGGATGCCGGAAAGTATGTGTCGTTTTACTGGGGCGGAGCTATGGTCGGGCGATTCATCGGTGCGGCAGTCATGCAGCAAGTCCAGCCCGGCAAAGTGCTTACTTTTAATGCAATAACCGCGGCTCTGCTGGTGTTAATAACCATGCTCGGCAGCGGTCATATGGTGATGTGGACTCTTCTTGCGGTTGGCTTATTTAACTCGATCATGTTTCCAACCATTTTTTCACTCGCGGTTAGTGGCTTGGATAAGCACACGGGGCAGGGCTCGGGGATATTGTGCGCGGCTATCGTCGGCGGCGCTATTCTTCCGGTTGTGCAAGGATTATTCGCCGACCGGATCGGCATTCAGCAGGCGTTTTTTATTCCGGCTCTTTGTTATTGCTATATCGCTTACTATGGCTGGAGGGGTTACAAGCCTGTTGCAGTAAACTGACCCAGAGCCCAGCAGCGCTGCGGTTGTTTTGACAAGCTCATGGGTTCTTTGCGTCGTCTAAACAAAAACATCAAAGCGTTAGCATCGTAATAGTCGGCGAACTCAACTGGTCGTCCTGGTGAAAGCCACGGACAACAATGACATTATCGCCTTCATTGGCCAACCTTGTTGCAATTGCATGATGACGGGCCAGCTTATTAGGGTGGGCATGACCGGCATCTTCGGCATGGACCGGTATAACGCCCCAATATAAATTCATTCGCTGGCAAACCCATTTGTTGGCGCTGATCGCGATAAGCGGCGCAGCGGGTCTTGCGGAGCTCAACGTAACCACCGACATTCCGCCGCTGGTAATGCTGACGATGGCTTTTGCATTCAGGTCAAAGCAAAGCTGGGCGGTTGCATCGGCAACCGCATCGCCGAACGGCAGCGGTTTGAGTTCATTATCCCGGTGGGCCATTTTACCGAAAATATCCTGCTCCCTCATGAATGCCTCGGTTTGTTTGATGACGCGGGACATTATTTCAACCGCTTCGACAGGGAAATGTCCCGATGCCGTTTCACCGGACAACATGACCGCGTCGGTAGAGCAATAAACCGCATTGGAAACGTCGGTCACTTCGGCGCGCGTGGGCCTGGAGTTTTCTATCATCGATTCGAGCATCTGGGTGGCGACGATGACCGGTTTGTTGAATGCCCTGGCCGTTCTAATCAGCTGATGCTGGGCAATCGGTACATCTTCCGGGTTTAATTCCACGCCCAGATCGCCCCGCGCAATCATGATCGCATCGGCGGCTTTAATAATTTCCTGGCCATTCAACAAGGCTTCCGGTTTTTCAATTTTGGCAATGATATGCGTATCGTAGCCGCCGGCGACAATCAATTGGCGCAGGTCGTTAATATCTTCGGCTTTTCTGACGAATGACAGCGCCAGGTAGTCGACGCCCAAATCCAGCGCAAACAAGGCATCCGCGCGGTCTTTGTCGGTTAGTGACGGACAGGACACATTAACGCCGGGTAAGTTGATGCCTTTGTTGTTTTTTAGTTCGCCGCCGTAAATGACTTCGCAGCTAATGTCCTGATTGTCTTTTTTAAGAACCTTGAGTTCGAATTTGCCGTCGTCCAATAAGATACGGTCTCCCACTACGACATCGTCAGCCAGGCCTGCGTACTGGCAGGGAATGAGCTTATCCTCGCCAAGAATATCCCGTGTCGTTACTACGACTTGCTCGCCCTTATTGAGGATAATACTGCCGTTTTTGAATCTCCCGGTTCTGATCTTGGGGCCGCAAAGATCGGCAAACACCGTAATGTGTTGATGCAGCTTTTCAGCCGATTCCCTGATGAGCTGGTACAGCTTGCGGTGGCTTTCATGTTCGCCATGGGACATGTTCAGCCTGAAAACGTTCACGCCGGCTTTAATAAGATTGTAGATAACCTCGGGTTTATCCGAAGCCGGACCTAGTGTGGCAATGATTTTTGTTTTGCGGCTGGACAGTTGGGGAATGTTAACGTGGATAAGCATTTCATGGTTCCTTGTTAGGTTTTATCGGGCGCGGTACTAAGGTGGTCAAAACTTTTATCTTATTCCTGTATTAATCCCAATATTCGAGCTTCCAGGTCGGTGGCGACGACAAATCCACAAGCCCTGAGAAAGCCTTGTTTATCCAACAGAATATGGGATGGCGTACCTTTTTAGTCAAAAAGTTCGAAGTTTTCCGCATTAA
>CAZJOY010000133.1:0-11368 GCA_964547705.1 uncultured Methylobacter sp.
CTGCGCTTTTTTCCTGGCCTTGACCAGGAAACATTCGGCATAATCCGGGCAATCCTGGCCCAGACAGTTATCCACCGACGAAGTCGCCTGATACCAGACCGGGTCGGATTCAGCTACTTCGGACATTTCCGAAACGTCGCCGACTTTGGTGCGTTTGGACCAGGATTTGATTTTTGCCAAGGCAGCGGCGTCTTCTTTGCTAAATCCCAGCGTGGAAGTTAACGCGTTCTTCAACCGGTAGGTGCAGAGATAATTGCTGCGGCCTTTAAGCAATGCGGCAATGAACGGCGTCTTCATCGCCTTGCGGATTACCGGCAAGTCTTTGTTAAACAGCTGATCCTGAAGATTTTTGGTGCCGGTCGAAATGATGACTTTTTTACCGGATAAAATGGCAGGGACCAAATAGGCAAAAGTCTTTCCGGTTCCGGTTCCCGCTTCGGCGATTAAATGCTGATTGGCTTCGATGGCGTGGGCAATTGCTTCGGCCATTTCAAGCTGGGCGGCCCGTGGCTGATAGCCGGGGATTACCGTCGATAACCCGCCGTCACTACTGAAAAAATGTTTCGTGTCTGTCAATTGCGTCTCTTGTACTACTTTTATTTACTATTTTAAAGCTGAGTTGAGCAGCTTGTCTGCTCAAACGAAACTTATGCCCTTTGGGCATAAATTCAACTAAAGTGCAGTTCACTTTTTAACTGAATTTAAAAAAGCCAACTAAGCAACAAAGATACCAGATTGAGATTTTAAAGATAGTGCTTCAGGCGTCTAAATCTATACTGATCGAACTTACCTACTCTAAAAACCCGCAGCCGAATAGACCGCTTCTGAAACAACGACCTGCCCGGTTTGTCATTAGATTAATTATTTTTATAATTCCTCCGATCGATCAATCTCTTTCGGCGCAGCGATGAAGGGCTTTCGTAGGGGACGGACAAGATACTATAGGAATTGGTAGCACAGAGCTGGATCTCAAAAACAACATGCTGCTTATCTTAATTTAGGCGGAATTGATGGATTTATTGGTGACTGTAAAATCAATTCCAAGCCCGAACGGGTTGCCGATATTTATTACCAATGGCATGTCATAAGTTCCACTTGAGTAACTCTGGATTATCAACATTTTGCTAATCCCGCGTACAATGCAGATCGTATCTCCGTAGACATTTATAATGCCGGAATACATTTTGAATTTTAAAGTAATATTTATTTGCTTACGTGTTGAATTAGAAGATACTAGCATATAGAAATACACACTTGAAAATAGAGAGTAACCGACTAACACTGATGAAAATTAATGATTTAACATTTCTTCCTCAATACGATGATAAGCTGGAGCAAAATGCGGAATATTTGCGGCAAATACTTCCGCTCATGTCAAAGAATAAAATCGCCGCCAATCCTCTTAACTTTGCCATTTTCTATGAATATACTATTGGCAGAAACATTGACTTAAACAATGAATTGGATGAAATCCTGGCAAAGAAAGATGCTTTTACGACTGAATTAAGCACTGAACTCTTCAAAAGACATATCAGCGATACCTCGATCGACTCTCTGGAGAAAATAAATCACATTCTGTTACAGCTGATTAATAAAGCAGGTGATGTCTTAGATACTACTGGCGAACAAGCCAATGCAGCAACAATAGACTTCCAGAACCAGAGTAAAAAACTGGAAAACAACCAGAACTTGGCTGAAATTAAAATTGTTTTAACTGAAATCATCGCCGGAACTAAAGGTCTTGCCGAAACCAGCATGACACTGAAGACTCAACTGGACGAGAGTAAAAAGGAAATGCAGCGGCTGCGAAAAGAACTGGCGCATGTACGCGAGACGGCAAAAACGGATGCATTGACGGGTATTTTAAACCGCCGTGCTTTTGATCAAAAACTGAATGAATTCATTGAAACTCATGCACACAACGGTCTTGAACTTTGTTTGCTTATTTTAGACATTGATCATTTCAAACAAGTCAATGATACCTTTGGTCACCAGATGGGGGATAACGTGCTACGTTATACGGCTAATCTGATGAAGCACCATATAACCGAAAATCATTGTGCAGCGCGCTATGGCGGCGAAGAAATGGCCATTATCATGCCCAATACATCGCTTAATGAAGCAATGGAAATTGCCGAAAATATAAGAGTTTCATTATCCCAGTATCCGTTAAAACTGAAAGGTAGCAAGAAAACGATAGGAACGGTGACCATTTCCATCGGCGTTTCGAGCTTTAAAATAAACGACTCGGTCGAAAGCTTGATCGAACGCGCGGACAAAGCGATGTATCGAGCGAAAGAAAGCGGCAGAAATCAGGTCATGTCTGAAAATTTCATCTAAGGCACTGGAAATTTAGCTTTAACGCTGAATAATGTAGCACTTACAAAAACAGACTCTCATTCGATCACACTATGAAAAAAACGCTGCTTTCTGTTTTAGCCATTTTCCTGATTGTTGAAGAATGGCTTTG
This sequence comes from uncultured Methylobacter sp., assembly GCA_964547705.1. Taxonomy (GTDB): domain Bacteria; phylum Pseudomonadota; class Gammaproteobacteria; order Methylococcales; family Methylomonadaceae; genus Methylobacter_A. Next base: position 2,471 of record CAZJOY010000133.1, read on the forward strand.
GGATTTGTTAACGGCATTTGGACGCTTATTATCCCAATGGCTGAATCTGCAACAATTTGAACAATGGCTCAGTCAAACAACGGCAAACATGGCGCTGGTGGCCTTTACCATTCCTGTGCTGGTTGTCACGCCAATCAATCTTGCCGCGTTTTGGTTACTGGCAAAAGGCTTGATTCTGCAAGGCATCCTGCTGGAAGTATTGGCTAAATTACTCGGCACGTTGTTGATAGCCAGAGTGTTTGCGCTGACCAAACCTCAGCTGTTAACTTTTACATTCCTGAGAATCACCTATACGACCATCACTCGCTGGCTGCAATGGGCACATGTGAAAGTTACCGAAACTGTTGTTTATCGTTTGGCAAAACAATTGAAAATCAAAGCCAAGACCTATTTTTTCAATCACGAATAATAAAGTTCTCTGCTTATATCCAAATCCCCTTCCATTACTGAGAACGGCAAGCGCCGTTTTGCTGCCATCTGACATCCTTATCGCTACGTAGACTTTTTGTTTAGTAAAACACTTAAACATTAAACCGATGCCCGGCAGTACCGGTTAGATTTCTATATCTTCACCGCTCAAAAGACGCGATCCCGATTAACGCTTCTTGCAAAAACTATGATACAAAGTCGCATATTACAATACGCTAATATCAGTTGAATTGGGGGAAGCCTAGATGAAAACCACGATTAATTCTCAACGTCGCAAGTTTTTAAAATATGCCGCAATCGGTATCGCCGGAGCCGCCACTTACCCGAGCTGGGCGCAGACAGGTGGATTTGTCAGAATCAACAAGCCGTCTGACGATTTTCTTCCCGACGTTGAAATTGAACTGGCTATGAACACGGCTGATGTTGCCATTTTACATGGAGAAAAAACCCGCATCTGGAAAATTACCGGCAAGGTCTTATCAGGCCCTTCAACTGTGCTTGATAATAATGAAGGAACCTATCTGGCGCCTACCCTGCGCTTTAAAAAAGGCCAAAAAGTCAGGCTGATTCTTAATAATAATTTACCCGCACAATCGATTTTGCACTGGCATGGCTTGCATGTGCCTGCCAACATGGATGGCAACCCGATGTACGCGATTAATCGCGGCGAAACTTACATTTATGAATTTGAGATACGCAATCGGGCGGGTACTTATTTTTATCACTCCCACGCCCATGGCGTCACTGCCCGGCAAGTCTATTCCGGCCTGGCGGGCTTGTTAATCGTCACCGACGACCAGGAACAGGCATTAAATTTACCCAAGGGTGAGCTTGATGTGCCGGTGGTGATTCAGGATCGCAGTTTTGACGGCCAAAACCAGCTGTCTTACTCAGCCTCTATGATGCAACGCATGCAGGGCTTTTTAGGCGACCGGATACTGGTCAATGGCCGGCCTGACTTTGTATTACCGGTGGCGACACGCGCTTATCGACTCAGGCTGGTCAACGGCTCCAGTTCCCGGATTTATAAATTGGCGTGGGATGACAATACACCGATCACCGTCATAGGCGTTGACGGCGGGTTACTGGAAAAACCTGAACAATACCCTTATGTGATGCTCGCGCCCGGAGAAAGAGTGGACGCATGGATGGACTTTAGCGGGCGAGCAGTCGGTACCGAGCTGACATTACGCAGCCTCAAATTTAATGCGTCGACGCACGGCGGCATGGGCATGATGGGTGGCGGAATGATGGGAGGGCGCGGACACCGAGGCATGATGGGAGGTGGCGGCATGATGGGTGGAGGTATGATGGGCGGCGGCATGATGTCCGTCAGCACCTTGCCTTCAGGATCGGACTATCCAATCTTAAAAATTAGAGTCGCCAAAAAGGAGCAAGGCGATAATACCTTACCCAAAACCTTGACCCCGATCACTGAACTACAGGCCAAGAATGCTGCGAATGCCGGCCAGCCCAGAACCATCGCCTTATCGATGCAGCACATGTCCGCTCTGCTAAACGGCCGTTCCTATAAAATGGACGACGTTCAACCCGATGAAATGATCCCGGTTAACAGCCTGCAATTAATCGAGTTCGATAATGGTTTTGGCGGAGGCGGTATGCATGGCATGATGAATATGCCGCATCCAATGCATATTCATGGAGAACAATTCCAGATCGTCAAACGGGAAATCAGCCCCGGCTTCGAGGATAGCTATGCCACTGTTTCATCGGGATTTATTAACGGCGGCTGGAAAGATACCGTCCTGGTAATGCCGGGCGAAAAAGTCACGCTGCTAAAACCGTTCAATGACTTTAAAGGCCTGTTCATGTATCACTGCCACAATCTGGAACACGAGGATATGGGTATGATGCGCGACTTCCTTGTTAAATAAGTCCCAACGCGCCATGGACGGCGCGTCGTTTTGAGCAAAATCTCACCTGTTACTCATAGAATTTTATCCTTAACCCGATAATTTAAAGCCATGCCCGATACGTCAAGACTATTCTTTGCCTTATGGCCTGACGATGAAACCCGGCAAACGCTAAACCGTTTAACGCAATCCATTTCCTCGCAAACGTTAAAATGGGTAAAGCCATACAATTTCCACGTCACGCTGGTTTTCTTGGGTTCTGTTGACAGGGATACTGAGTCGTTGATTAAGCTGGCTGCCGCCGATATTAGCAGTCAACCTTTTGCATTAACCTTTGACACGCTAAGTTACTGGAGTAAACCCAAAGTTTTATGCCTGACATGCCGGCAACCCGCACCGGAGCCGGCAGTCATGTTGGCGTCCAAATTGCAGACAGCGGCGGAAAATTTCGGTCTACATACCGATGCCCGACCCTATACCCCTCATATCACCTTGGCTCGACATGTCAGGCATTTACCGCATACGGAAATTGAAGCGATAACCTGGCAGGCTGAAGCCTTCTGTCTCGTTGAATCTTGCAGCGAACCGGAAGGAGTTTTCTATAAAGTCATACAGCAATGGCCTTTTATCAAGCCGGCCGCTAATCCCGATCAATGTCTGTAATTTGACTGCTGAATCTACCTTGCGCGAGGCGAGTTTGAACCGTATCGCCAAGCTTGAGTTGTTCGGTGGAGCGGATGATTTCCCCCGAAGACGGGTTGACGGTCATCGAATAGCCCCTGTTCAACGTTGCCAGCGGGCTGACCGCATGCAAGGTTTGACTGGCATTTAATAAACGCTGATTAAGCTTTTCCAGCTTATGGGCCGTTGCGGAGATAAGACGCTTGGTTAAATAGCTTTGCCGTTGCTTATGACTGTTTATCGTTATCGCGGGATTATGCTGCCATAATTTAGCTGTTTTGGCTTCAATAATGCCGGTCATATGGCGGAGTTTTGCGTGCATGGCTTGGTTAAGTCTAGCTTCCAGTTCGTCCATGCGCCGCGCATTCCTAGCCAATCTCTGGCCGGGATGTTGCTGTTCCAAGCGCTTGGACAGCCAATCCAAGGTTTGCTGTTTCTGGTTCAACTTTCGTTGCATTTGCTGTTGCAGACGCGACTCCAGGTACATGAAGCGCGACAGCCATTGCTGCTGGTCGGGACTGGCGTGCTCCGCGGCCGCCGAAGGCGTCGGCGCGCGCAAGTCGGCGACGAAATCGGCAATCGTAAAGTCGGTTTCGTGTCCGATGCCTGAAATGATCGGGATTTCGCTATCGTAAATGGCCCTGGCGACAAGCTCTTCATTGAATGCCCAAAGATCTTCCAATGATCCCCCGCCTCGTCCGAGAATAATCACGTCGCAGTATTGATGCTGGTTAGCGATAGTTATCGCCTTGGCAATTTCATATTTTGCGTTTTCACCTTGCACGGCAACCGGGTAAACAATAACCGGTATTGACGCAAAGCGCCTTTTTAATACCGTCAGTATGTCCCTGACAGCAGCCCCTGTCGGTGAAGTAATAACGGCGATTGCTTTTGGCAGCATAGGTAAAGATTGCTTGTGAGCGGCATCGAATAAACCTTCCCCGGACAATTTAAGCTTCAGTGCATCGAAGGCTCTACGTAAAGCGCCATCACCGGCTTCTTCAATATGTTCGATGATAAGCTGGTAATCGCCTCTGGGCTCGTACAGACTGACTTGAGCCTTAACAATAACCTGCTTGCCATTTTCGGGTTTGAACGTCAACCGGCGCTGCTGAGGACGGAACATCGCGCAACGGACCTGCGCGTTAGCATCTTTCAGCGAAAAATAAATATGCCCGGAAGCCGGGGTACTTAAATTGGATAGCTCGCCCTCAACCAGAACAGACAGAAAATGCTCGGCGAGTAATTGGCTGGTTTCGCGGTTAAGTTGGGTAACGGTGATGATGTTGCGTCGTGGAGAAGCCGAGGTAGAAGTTATATCCATTACTTTACGCGAGTTGAAAGTGTTTTCTTATGGTAATGAACTTAATTTTGTTCATGCATTTTTTGTATGCTTTCTCGTTGAAGTTGATTGATATAGCGCTGAACGGTCGATTCAAATAGAGGTGTTATCTGGGTAAACAAGCAACCTACTTTTTGAATTTTGAGTGCGGCAATTTTATCGGGATTAATGATGAGTTTAGAGCAAACCTTAAAAGAGATAATATCTTCACCTGCCCCTGAAAGTACAAGCCTGCATTTTTCTAATTGGGTTCCAGGTATCAATAAATCGGATATTTTAGTTGATGTATTAAGTAATGAAAAACCCGTTAAACTAATGTCATACAGCATTAAATTAACGGGGTCCTGTCCTTCCAGTGCCACCTGGCAATAACTGCCTTTTGAACGCGGCGATTGTATTCGAAAAAATTCTCTGCGTTGCATCCAAAAGATCGACTCGGGAATAGGCATGGTAAAAGCCGGTTCTCCGTTATAAATAATTTGTTGCACCATTCTTCCTTTGAAAGAAGCTTTAATGCCTGCAAAATCGGCTTCGAAAGCAACTCTAGGGGCTTTAAGAAGCTGTTGGTTTAAAACTTCTTTGGGTCCGTAGTCAAAAACGATGGAATTATTTGTCTCATCAACCTCAAGTATTGCGGTAAGAAAGAATGCCTTGCCTTCACCAAAACGAACGCTGAGCAAGCATTTATTCTTAATCAACGTAGATAAATTGTAAATTATTTGCCTTCGGTTGCTAATTGAAAAAGAGGAGGCGTCGCTCATTAATAATGACCATTTATCTTAAGTTGATTGTCGAGCAACGGGGGAACTATAAGTACTTTGATGTATATGAAATAGCCGAAGAGCATGATAAAGAGCAATTAATATTTCACCTCATGCGGTTCTTATCAGTCTTTCTGTAAATCTTCCCGTTGGATCTGATGCATATAACGCTGAATAATTTCTTCAACCGGACGCGCCAAGTTAATGAACTTACAGCCTATTTTTTGGATCTTTTGAAGTTTATCAGGATTGATTATGTATTTAGCGCAGATATCAAAAGAAATCATACCTTCACCAGTATCGGCGAGTATCAATTTGCATTGAGAAATTGATGAGCCAGGAACCAGTAGATCGGAAATTTCTTTGGAAACATTCAGCATTGCAAAGCCTGTAAGACTAATATCATACAGCTTAAGATTAACGGGCTCTCTACCTTCTACGATTAATTGGCAGTAACTGGCTTTTGAAATTGGCGATTTTACCCTGTAATACTCTCTACGTTGCATCCAATAGAGAGATTTAGGAATCGACATACTGAATGCCGGATCACTTTTATGAGTAATCTTTTTAAGAGCGCCCCCGGTAAAAGACACTTTAATACCGTTATAATCAGCATCGAATGCGACTTTGCCGGCATTGAGGATGCGCTGATTTAAATCTTCTTTGGAGCCGTAATCCAGAATTACTGAATTACTTCCTTCATTGATAGCAAGCAACGTAGTGATATAAGACTCATTATCTGCTCCGAAACGGGCACTGAGCAAACATTTACTTTTAACTAATAATGATAAATGATTGATTATTTGCTTTGGATTCTGGATGGAAAAAGAAGATATATCACTCATTAATATGTATTAGTTGGTTATTGATTATTTTCATTAAATGCAAAACATGACGTATTGCGCCAAAAATTCACTCCATTTATTAAATGTTGCTGCATAGATACTGAATAGTTTCATTCAAACGCGAGCGCTATCGGGTGAATTCGTAGCTTATCTTCTGATTTTTCTTCGCTTTACCTGTAAAGGTTCATCTAAAATGTTTTTAAATGCTGTTAACTTTAATATATTGTAGAATATTTGGTATTTAAGTACAAAGAAAAGGGGTGTGCGTGGCGTGGTTACTTTTATTTTCTGCGGGATTTGCAGAAATAATATTTGCTTTAAGTCTCAAATATAATCAAGGATTTAGCAAACTATGGCCCAGCATCATAACAATGATGTCCGGGGGATTGAGTTTTTATTTGCTGATACTGGCAATTAAGACCCTACCGCTGGGTACCTCATATGCTGTCTGGACCGGCATGGGGGCAGTTGGCGTAGCTATATTAAGTATCATTTTATTCAAGGAGTCTGCCGACTGGTATCGTTTGCTGTCGATTACACTGGTAATTGCTGGAATCATCGGACTTAAATTAACCGACAGCACCTAACATGTTGCACCTTATTTTTCAGTCGCCCATTGAAACTGCCATTTTAGAGCGCATTGATCCAGAAGATGTCGTGGTGTTTCTTGAAAATGCAGTTCTGCGGGTGTTACAAAACAGCAGTATAAGCGCTACGTTAAAGCAGCAATTAAGCAGCAACCGCTTATATGTATTATCGGATGACATTGCAATACGCGGCATTGCCAGGGATGAGCTGATTGAAGAGCTTGAGGTGATAGATTACGCTGGACTGGTTGAATTAACAGTGAATAACGCGGTTATCCAGTCATGGACTTGATGGATGCGGATTTGCATTTGGAACTCACTGAACAGGGCTTTTTGATAAACGCCGCCGATTGGAATGAAGGTATTGCTCGACAGCTGGCCGCATCAAACAATATAGAGCTGTGCGACGACCATTGGGAAATCATTTGGTTCATTCGGCAGTATTATCAACAATTTAAACATTTGCCCAATGCCAGGGTTTTTACTAAAGCTATTGCCAAAGAGTTCGGAGAGCTAAAAGGCAATAGCCGCTATTTGCATAAATTGTTTCCCGAAGGCCCTTTAAAATATGCCTGTAAGCTGGCCGGTTTGCCTAAACCGCCCACGTGTTTATAGCGTTGTTATAAAACGCACTACCCTTGTTTAAACCGGTGAATCAAGCGTCTTTCTTTTTTGTTCGGTTTATGGTCCCTGCCGCTAAAGTCGAATAATTCCCGCTGCTCGCGATTTTGGATAATTTGCTGTTCACGCTTGGCAAAGCTTTCAGCGCTTTCCTGATAGAGCAAAACCGCTTCTTTAGCCGAGCGCCGTTGACCGTTAATCGCAGTAATTGTAATGTCCCAGCGATAATTATCTTTGCTGATGGAAAGCATGGCACCGATTTTGACTTCTTTGCCAGGTTTGGCGCGCTGGTCGTTAACATGAACTTTACCGCCGGAAATAGCCTCCGCAGCTAATTTGCGCGTTTTAAAAAAACGCGCGGCCCATAACCACTTATCTAAACGGATAACTTCCAATTCAGGCATTTAGACTACTTCATTACCGCTTTCAGTCCATATCTTAAATCCGCCTGCCATGCTGACGGCATTATTGTATCCCATCTTATTTAATGCTTCTGTTGCCAATGCGGAGCGGCCACCGGATTGACAATAAACGATGATATGGGCGTCTTGTTTATCCTGAAAGTCAGGATGCGAGCCTATCTTAAATTCCAATACACCACGAGATATGTTAAACGCCCCTGGCAAGTGGCCAGCAACGTATTCAGCGGGTTCCCTGACATCAAGAACAAGACTTGTCCCCAGGGAGTTTTTTGCTTCATTAACATCAATTTCAACAATATTTTGTTTAGCTTGAGCAACAAGGTCCATTGCAGTAAATGTCATAATCATCTTTAAAAAATAAAAGTAATGTGAGCAATAACAAAGAGCCGGTTTCTTATAAAACTTAGTTTGCCCTGTCATTATTGATATTCAGGTTGATTTTATTGCAATGGCTATTTTAGATAAAAACGACAGTTTTTGTCTCTATTTTAATCCGGACGCAGGTTGCGTCGGTGCCGAAAGGAAGGTAGGGGCGATCATTTAAATGACCGCCTCCCTGTAGAGAAGAATGTTAATTGATGTGTTTTTTTAATTCCCTAGGCAAAGAAAACACCACTTTTTCTTCTATGCCTTGGATCTCAACAGTCGATTTTCCACCCCATTCTTTTAATTGGCTGATGACTTCCTGGACCAGAACTTCCGGAGCTGAAGCTCCTGCGGTAACGCCGACTACAGCAATGCCGTCAAACCAGTTTTGCTGCATATCTTTTGCGGTATCGATCAAGTAAGACTGCTTACCAAGTTGCTCGGCAATTTCGCGCAGACGGTTGGAATTAGAGCTGTTCGGCGATCCGACTACAAGGATAATATCAGCCGTTTTGGCTAGCTCATGAACCGCATCCTGGCGATTTTGCGTCGCATAGCAAATGTCGTCTTTTTTCTGCTCCTGTATGGCTTTAAAGCGCGCTCTTAAGGCATCGACCATAATCTTGGTATCGGTCATCGACAAAGTCGTTTGGGTAACATAAGCCAGATTATCCGGATTTTTTACCATCAAACTCTTAACGTCTTCCGGGGTCTCTACCAGATAAATACCGCCGTTATCCGTACAACGTTCATATTGTCCCATGGTGCCCTCAACTTCAGGGTGCCCGGCGTGGCCGATCAGGATAACTTCACGATCCTCTTTTGCATGTTTGGCAACCTGCAAATGGACTTTGGTGACCAGCGGACAGGTAGCGTCAAAAACCGTTAAATTACGTTCTTTAGCTTCCTGCTGTACTTGCTTTGAAACGCCATGAGCACTGAAAATCAAATAAGAACCGACCGGCACATC
>CAZJOY010000134.1:0-11348 GCA_964547705.1 uncultured Methylobacter sp.
AGGCTTGCGGGTCGGTATCGACATCGCGCGCCTTGCCGGAATTAACCGCAAAGTACAAATCCAGGACTTGGCAACCCAGTTGGTTCAGTTCGTCGACATCCATCGCCGCACCTGACTCGGTAAGAAAATCAACCAGCCGAAGCACTTTTTGCCGGGCCCGAAGCTGACGATAATCCATTGCGCTACGTTGCTTATCGGGACGTGCAACAACGGTCAGGCGCTTGCCTACATATCGTTTTTCGCCGGGCTCATCCTTCTCGGTGGCAAAACCAATATAGCCAAAAATATCCCGAATCTTGGGCATATGATAATGCGCGACGGATATAGCGAGCACTTCACCTGGAATATTGCCGCCATCAGTGATGAAATCCACATCATTGGCCTCCAGCAGGTGAGCTACTTCATCAAAAGTCGAGGCATAGGGGCCGTCGATATCTAAGGTTTTAAACAGGTGTGCAATTTGGCGGAACTCGTCCTTATCGATAAGCAGCTTGTAATTGCGGTAATGGAAGTGATAGCCGTCGCCGCACTCCTCCAACGAAAACCGTTGCGGATGGTACTTTACCCCATGGCTCAAGCGCGACTCGGTCCAAATCCGCACATCGTCCTGGTTGGCATTGGCCAGTTTGCCGTCCTGGTATTGTTTCGCCTCGATGATGCTTTGTAACTCTGCCGATTGCTTGGCAAAGGTGCTTGATATTTCTTCAAACTCACCACGGCTCAGCTCGATGCGAAGGTCGCGGTAATGGATATGAATATTCTCTTCCATATCGAGAAACAGGTTGTTGTGGCGGGGCTTACCGAGAATGTTGCCGCGATACAGAATTTTTTTAATGACACCCATGAATACTCCTTAATTTTTAGCGTTCGTGAAATGACCGCGTGACAACGTCAATGACCGGTTTGGACAGATACGCTAACAAGGTCTTCTTTCCGGTGATGACTTCCGCCTCAACGCCCATGCCTGATTGCAGCAGATTACGCCCGGGCGTTTTGCCGACATACGGGTGATCCAGCGTGACCCAACCTTTGTAATACGGTTTTTGGGTTTCATCCAGGCTGCTGGAAGCCGAAACCCGCCTGAGTTCGCCAGTGGCAAAACCAAAGCGGGTGTAGTCGTAACTGGTCACACGCAGATTAACTTTCTGCTTGACTTTGACGTAACCGATATCCCTGGGTTGAATGCGGATTTCGGCTTCCAACGGCACGTCGTCCGGCACAATCTGCATCAGCAGCGCTCCCGGCTGGATAATTTGGCCGACAGTTAAAACTTTCTGCTCAAGCACATATCCACGATGCGGGGCGCGCACCACCAACCGGTCAACCTTGGCTCTCAGGTTGGCCATGGTTTCTTCAACCTCCGCTATTTCAGCGTTTGCCGTGCCCATTTCATTTTGCGCTTCGCGGCGCAACTGATTTTGCGTGTCCAAACGACGCATTTCCAATTCCGCCAATTCCTGTTCAGCCACGCTAATATCTTGTTTTATCCGCGCCACTTCACTGTCCGCCGTCACCTTCGCCCTTCTTGTTTCAAGCTGCACGGTGCGGGTGACCAAGCGTCGGGAAGCTAGGCTTTCACGCATATCGGCCAGTTCTCCGGCCATACTTTGCTGGCTCACGGCAGCGGATAACAACGCCTTATGTTGAGTAATGCGGCGATGTTGCTGATCGATTTGCCGGTCTAAAATCGAGACCGTGGTATCACGAGCCGCCACCTGGGTATGGTAAAGCGTCTGCTGGTCAACCAATAGGTCGCGGTATGCGCCTGCCAGCGGCTCGAAGTTAGGCTTGCGGTTTTCAGCAAAGGCGTTCAACCGTTCGGCGCGCAACCGAAGCGCCACCAAGCGCGCCTCGGACTGGTTCAAGTTAGCCAGTGCCTGGGTGCCGTCAAGGTGCAACAACTCTTGGCCTTCCTGGACATGCGACCGTTCTTCGACCAGGATTTCTTTAATCATGCCGCCATCGAGATGCTCCACGACCTTGGCTTTACCGATAGTTATAATTTCGCCGGGCGCACGCGCCACCTCGGTGATATGGGTCATGCCGGCCCAAACGAAAAAAAGGATGACGCCAAGCGCCACTAATTTCAGCATCGGCCGCACAAAGCCGGGAATCAGTTCATCTTCAATATGTGCCGTATCCGAGAGCAACCGACGCTGACGATTACCCAACACAACGGTTTTTTCAACCTGCTTTTCGTCTTCATAGGTGGAGCTTGTGAAATTTTTAAACATTATTAATTGCTATTTTTGGCATTGCTGTTTCTGGAAAAAATTTTATCCTTGATGCTGTCAAAAGGCCCCATAGCCAATATTGAACCGTGCTCCATAACGATGGTAGTATCGGCTATGCGCATATGCGCCGGCCGGTGGGATACCATCAATAAAGTGGCACGGCCCCGCAGCCATTCTATGCAACGATCCAAAGCCGCTTCCCCTTCATCGTCCAAACCGTTGCCCGGCTCGTCCAATATCACAATCGGCGCCGGTTTAAGAACCGCGCGCGCCAAGCCGATGCGTTGGCGGAATCCCGCAGGCAATTGATTGGACTGGCTATGTGAAATACGGGTTTGAAAACCGCTGGGCATCGCCGCAATGTCTTCATAAATCCCTGCCATTTTGGCTGCCCAGATAACTTCGTCATTGGTCGCCGCCGGATAGACTAAGCGCAGATTTTGCATGACGGTGCCGTAAAAAATGTCGCAATTCTGCGGCATATAACTGATCCGGTCGCGCAGGTCCGCGGTAGTCAGCTGGCGAATATCAATATCGTCAAGCCGTATGGTGCCGGCCTGCGGCAAATAGGTGCGGGTAATAAGCCTGAGTATGCTGGACTTACCGGAGCCGTTCGGCCCGGTGATCACTACAATCCGCTTCGGCGCTATATAAAAGCTTATGCCGAGCAACGCAGGGTCGGAGTCATTGATATAACGCATCGAGGTTCTTGAAAAACTGATTGCACCCTGGGAGCTTGGGCGGATAGTTTGATGCACGCCGCTATCCGCTTCGGTCGCCAAGTGCATTAAATTTTCAATTTGATGCATGCTGGTGTTGATTTTGACCAGAGAGGTCGCGGCCAAAAAAAAGTTCTGCATAGGCCCGGTCAGACGCCAAACCATCATCATCGTGGCCACCAAAGCGCCGTTACTGATGACGCCTTCAACCGCGTTAACCGCGGACAGGGCCAATACGCTAAAACCGGTCAAAGCACCCAGCATTTGCGCGCCGCCGTTGATCCGGGCATGCGTCTGATGGTCAAGAAAGTTGGCCATGGTCGCCTTACCGCTCAGCGCCCGGTATCGTTCGAGCCAAACTGCGCGGCAACCGGCGTTGCGTATCGCACTCATCTGGGTTATCGCTTCGGTGAGAAATTCGATACGCTCACTGGATGTCTTGGATGAACGGGCAATGGCGCTTTTGCTGGCATGTCGGGTGCCAAGCGCCAGCAAAAAGAAGGACAGTGCCGACAACAGAACAACCAGTAGCGCCCAGGGATTAATAATGCCGATCGCGACCACCATGACGATGTTGGCCGGCATATCCAATGCAATAATCGCCAGCGGGCCGACAAAAAAGCTGCGCAAACTGTCAAAATTACGCAGTCGGCCTACTTGGCGCGACACGGAAACGTTCCCGGTATAACTGACCGGCAGGCTAATGACCCGGCGAAATACGCTGGTGCCGATAATATAATCGATTCTTCCGCCGACATGAGCAATCAGCCGGCTTCTTAGACTGCGCACCTGAAAGTCCAGCGCCAGCGCCAAAAACACCCCGACCAGCAGATAACCCGCCATCATTATGTCGCCGGTCGGTAAGACCCTGTCATAAATCGATTTCACAAAAAAGGGCGGCGTCAGCGCGAAAACCGTATTGGCAATAGTAAAAGCCAAAGCCAGGATGCTATGTTTGCGAAACCTCAAAAATAGATTGCCGAAAAACTTTATTTCGTGGCGCGCGCCTGCATCAAGACGCTGCCGCTTCTTGAAGACATAAACTTCATTTTTTTGGTTGTTTGCTTCAAGTACCGTTTCACTGCCGGTTCCCCCGTCAAAACAGCGGACACGCCCATCCGGCAATCTTTCCAAAACAACTTTGGCCGGGCCGTTGGCTGGCACAAACAGGCAAGGCATCAGTCTATTGTCGATGCTTGCCAAGCTGCTGACAAAACTCCGTGGCAACAAGTCTAAGTGCTCCATCGTCGAACAAAGCCCTGAAAGATCGAGATTGCGCTCGGCATGCGGCATGGACTCCATTAATTCCCTTTCGTTTTCTTTCCAGCCGACAGCGCGCAACAGCGGCAGCAGGCAATTTGAGAGGTCGGACTCCTCGTCAAACTGGCGGCGAATAAGGTCTTGATAGTCGACTATATGCGGGGGTCTTTCCAAATAGCTTCCCCCCGTATTGTTAGCGGCTTGAGAAGCCTGTTTATTACCGGCAGCCTTATCAGTAATCCGCCCATCGGCGATAGTTAACACCCGGTCCGCTATGAAAAACCAGGAAGGACGGGGCGTAATCAATACGATTGTACAAATGCCCTTTAGCTGGGAAATATATTCCCGTAAAAATTTGTCGCCCACCATATCGAGCGACAGGTTGGCCTCATCGAACAGGATAACGCTGGGTTTATGCACCAAGATGCGCACCAGAGAGATAATTTGCCGCAACCCGGACGACAGCACTTCCGCATTACCTTCGCCCAGCATGGTCTCGTAACCTAACTTCATCGCGGATACGACTTCATCCAGGCCCAACTGGCTGGCTATATCCAGGGCGGCTGCATCAAGACTGCTGTCGAACATGGTCATATTTTCCAAAATGGTCCCGGTAATCAGTGCGCCTTTTTGCGGCAACAAGCCGATTTCCCGTTGTACGCTATCGGAAGAAAATTCGCTGATGCGGCGACCATCAATCAATACATCGCCCGCATCGGCCGCCACTGCCCCGCCCATGACCGATAACAGGCTGCTTTTACCGCTGCCGCTGCTGCCTTGAATCAAAACGCACTCGCCTGCTTGTATCGTCAGCGAAATATTATTGAGAATGGGCAAGCCCTTGTCGCGGTCAAACCTGACCCGCTGGAGTTCAATGCCTTTCTTTACCTGTTGCAGCTCGGGTTTATCGTGGTCGTCGTCGCAGGGCATATCGTGCACTTCCTTCAGGCGTTTTTGCGCCGCCACAAAACCCTGGTAACGCATCCAAACTGCTAACCCCCGTCGTAACGGCTGTAATGAGCGCACTGAAAGCATCATACAAGCCGCCACCCCGCCTGGCGTCATTTGGCCGGACAACACGCCCATGGCACTGGCAAACACGATACTGACAGTCATCACCTGCACAAAAGTCGTACCCAAAGCCGAAGCCATCGCACTGCTATTGGACATGCTTTCATTCATCTTGGCGGTACTGTCCCTAAGCCGCTCGTGGCGACGCTCCATTTGCGCTTCCATCGCCATGGTCTTGACCGAATGAATACCGGAAAAAGTTTCCACCAAATAATTAACGTGACGCTCATTGGCGACATGGTTTTGCTCAACCAACTGCCTCAACCAGTTACCGAAGCGGAAAATCACGTAGATAAAAACAATCAGCAGCAGCACCGGCACCCAAACCACCCAGTCGCCGATAATGTAAATCATCGTCAGAAAAATAAAGACGAAAGGCAGGTCTAACAAAACCAGCAACGCCCGTCCCGAATAAAACTCGGCAACTTTTGCGGTTGAGGCGACGCGCTCAATATGAATTCCCGGCTCTTCCTGTTGCAAACGCTGAAGTGGAACATGCATTAACCTGTTCAATGCATCGACGCCGGCGATATGCTCAAAGCGCGCGCCCAGCCAACTGGTCACCAAGCCGTTCACTTCCTGCAACACCTCTTCGATAATCAATCCTACGACAACGCCTATTACCAGCAAAGCCAGCGTTTCCAGCGATTGATTAAGCACCACTCGATCCATGATTTGCAGTATTGCCATCGGCAGGATCAAGCCCAGAATGTTATGCAGCAACGCGGCTACGGCAAGCAGAGGACTGACCTTTCGCAAATCAGGGGAGCGAAATATTTCCGCTAACGGGCTCATCAACGCCCTTATGCTTTTGCCATAATTTAACAAAGCGAAAATAAATACCGGCATCGTCATTCCACTTCGGTTTGATTAACCAGCATGCGTAATAATGGATGCGCAAAACGAATAAGGCCATCTTCGTGCCGCCATAAAACGCCACTGGCAACCGCCTGATCGACAGCAATTTGTATGGTGTCCAGCGGTTCCCACATGGCATTGGCAATTTCTACTGTCGTCATCGGCGCTGACGTCTTGCTGATCTGGCGCAGCAAAGCATGGTCAAGTTTGAGTCCGTCCATGCGGGCGTTAATCACGACTTGCAAGGAAAGGGGTAAGACCTCTTGCCAATCGTGGCGGGCCAATTCAATCGCAAAAAGCGGCACGCCTGAAGCATGCTGCGCGATAGTTTCTGCGTTGAGCTGGCGGTGTTGCGCTTGGCGCATGATCGCATCGACATCCTGCTCCGTCTTTAATGCGTCTTGCTGCCATTGGTGAATGGCTTGGGTAACCAGGTTTTCAATGGCTGCTTCGGACAAATGCCCCAACCTGATCGTTTCGCTGGGATTTACCGCAGTTTTTGGCAGTTTCCGCGCCGCCACAACAACCAATTTTCCTTTGGCGGCGCCGGCTGTTTCAAGCACTTTTGCCAATACGCCGGAAGGCAGCAAGTGGGCGTCATCCACGATAACGACATCATGATGCCGGCCGGTAAGCGACCTGAGACAATGCAGCAAGGATGGCGGCTTAACCGGCGCGCCACTGGGAAACATGTACAAATGGCTATCTTCGATACCCGAATGGCAGACAAAGTGATATATCCGGCCTTGCCTATCCTGGGCTCGTTCTGCGATATAACGGCATAACAACGATTTACCCATTCCCGTTTCGCCTTCAATGCAAACAAGATGGTTTTTGCCTTTGAACACGTCCGAAAGCAATTGCTCTAAGCGCTCAAGTTCCGCCTCGCGGCCCAAAATTAACGGTGCACCATCGGATTTTTCGCTGCCCTCTGCTTGGGTATTTTTGCCCCAGGGCATCCGGTTAAGCGTGTCAAAAAAAACACCGGGGCCGGCAAATCCCGGCGCATTAGGCCCGATGATTTCCATCAGTTTTTGCGCCGTGCTGCTCAGCACCAGCTCTCCAGCGGCTGCGTTGCCTGCAAGCTCCCGCGCTTGGGCAATGACCGCGCTGGCGACAACTTCGCCCGACCAGCCGCCATGGCGGTTCATACTGGAAATAGCCAGTCCTGCCGTTAATCCGCCGCGTAAATTGCCGGTGATGTCAGGATAATCCGCAAGCGAGTCGAATACGGCCCGGGCCGCGCGTAATGCCTTGAAAATATCCTGCTCAGTCCCGCGCTTTACGCCGAAAATCAAGTCGCCGATATGGGTTTTACTGGCCAAAAACAGGGCGTCATAGCTACTCGCCAATGTCGAAAAGGTTTTATGCAGATTCTGGACAATCGCCTTTGGGTCAGTATCGGCATGCAAGATCGCGTTAGGCAGAAAGATGCTCAACGCTATGCAGGGGCGGCGTTGCAATATGCTTTCATAGATTTCGGCGCTATCGGACTCGTTGACCGGCGTATGATGAAGCCCTTGGGATACGGCCATCGTGCGGTTGCTGACTTGGAGCTTTTTAAACAGCGCGACGACATGCTGCTTTACCGTGCCTAAGCCGATGCCTAATTCATTGGCAATTTCCTTATTGACCTTACCTGCTTTTATCAAATCCAGGACCTGCTGCTGACGCTGAGTGAGTTCGGGTAATAACTCCGCACCCTGATTCATAAAAGCAGCTGTCGAAATCTCGTTAATAGATTCTCTATTCAGTTTATCGTTCATAACGGCTTTCACCATATAAAAATTCATTACTCCCAGCAACGCCGGCCGACAGGACTGCCTGCGTCTTACGTAACCAACCTAGTGCAAGCTAATCAGCGCGAAATTGAACCGGGTTGGGCGTTCCCATCCCCGTCCAAACCATAGCTTTCGGAACGCTAACCGGCACAAGCGACAAAGCGGCATTGCTTTGCTTTGGGCTTGGTTCGGATGGCGCGGAAACATCTTTTGTTGTACCGTTTGCCGAAACGGAGTTCGGCTTGGCTGCGTTTTCTTCCACCGCCGGCGCGGCATTACCGGTCGTCTCGTCTTCTATGAACTCTTTGAATTCTTCGGCATTGGATGACACGACATTGCAACGCAATTGTTTTGCGCTCAACTGTCCGCAGAAAACCGCCGCCTCTTCCTGGCTTGGAAATCGGGCAATAAATACCCGGTACCAGGTTGCCCGTTCCTGCTGTTCTTTTGCCAGTTTGCCTTGCAGGCGCGGCAATGCGATACGGCCTGCCATTAATTGTGGAAAGCGCTGGTTCAAATCGCGCCATGCGTGCGTAACCCCCGAGCGATCCTGTAATCCCGCTAATTCGACCAGCCAGAATTGATCATCGCTGCCGATATTGCGCCCAGTCCAGTCTATGCCCGGCATTACCAAAGGCGCCGGCTCTGGGACTTCAGCTGATTTAGCCTGGGGACGAACCCCGTCACCCGGCAGTGCCCCCCCTTGAGGAACGCCGCCGCCCAGCGCACTGTATAGCGAAACCAGGCCATTAAAATGTTCTTGACGAATGCGATGGTATTCATCCAAAGCACGATGATAGGTCCGCTCCGTATCGATTAGCGTCAAAAAGTCGATGCCTCCGACTTCATAAGACTCGCGGCTGGCTGTCCAGGCACGCAATGCCGCATCAACAGACACTTTTTGCGCCTCAAGCCGCCGGCCATTCATATACGTACTGGTTATCGCATCCTCTGTTTCCCGCACCGCCCCGTAGACGGTGTGCAGATAGGTTTCCACCAATTCTTCATGCAGCGACCGCGCAAAAGCGACGTCCTGCTTACGCTTGCCATGATCGAAAATCGTGGTGGTCAGATTGCCGAGCGCGTTGTAGATAACGCCATAGGGCGTAAAAAACTGGGCATAGGCCACCATTCCCAAACTGCCTTGGGACGTTATGTTCAGCGGTGGAAACAAACGCGCCCGCGCTACATCGATATCGGCATCCGCAGCCAGCAACCTGGCCTCGACAGCACGTATATCCGGCCGTCTTACTAACAACGAGGACGGCACGCTCGCTAAAGCTCCCGGAAAAGTCAGCGAGTCTATTCCTTGGTTTGATAAGGTCAGCGCGCTGGGGGTGACCCCGAGCAATTGCGCCAAAGCATGGGCGGCCATTTCCCGCTGCAACTCCAAGCCGGGAATAGTCGCATGAACGGCAAAATCGGCAGAACGCTGTTGCTCCAGGTCTATCACTGTCGCATCGCCGACTTCCAGCCGATCGGCAACCGCCTTAAGCATGCCGTCAAGCTCGTTTTTTGTCTCATGTGCAATGCGGATACGGTCGTTAAAAGAGAGATATTCAATATACTTGGAAACGACGCCGGCAATCAGGGTGCGGCGCGTGTCGTCGCGTTGATAAGTCGCTTGCCATAAATGCATTTCCGCCGACTCGGCCATCGAACTGAGCTCGCCCCATAAATCGACACGCCAATCGCCGCGCAAGCCGGCTTGATAATATTCGCGGTGCTTGATGCTAGAGGGGGAACTGATCGTAGCCGAGTTTACGCCGTTGGGCGGCGCATCATGATGGGCTTCCAGGGGTGCGCTAAGCACCGGGTATTGATCCGCTTCCGCCTGTTTTGCACGGGCCTGGGATTGGGATTGGCGCAACATCGCGATGCGCAGGTCGATATTGTTCGCTAGTGCCTGGTCAACCAGCGCATTAAGCTCAGCGCTGCCTAAAGAGCGCCACCATTCGTCAAGATCTTCGTCCGCAACCGGCTTGGCAGGTGTTTGACTATTTTTAACATGAGCTGCTTTTTCGGGCTTGGGGAATAATGCAGACTGCTGGAATTGATTAGAAAGAAGCGGGGTAGGCACATCGTAATGATCCCGCTTGATCGCACATCCCGCCAACAGGACGCTTAAAACAACCGGTGCGAACATAATGCCCTGCACTCGCACAGACCTTCCGACGCAACCTTGAAGGTAAACCAAGCGATCTTGAAATTGAGTTAGCAAATGTTTTCCACAAAATTTTATCTTTATTTATCAGTCACATATAAAAATCCATTATTGTGAGTGAATTTAAATGCCCTCATCGGTCGCCGCAAGGCAAGAGACTTAATGATGAGCCTATTAACTATAAATGGATTCCAATAAAAAGCAAGATAAGTGCCAATATATTGACCTATATTAAAAACATGCCGACCTAACTCATTGAATAGCGTGAGCTTGTTCACATTATCAGAAAATAAATATAGCAAAGAACAAAATGCACCCTTAAAAATGATGAAGTTTTATCCTAGCCGGCAGATAAAATCCATCTATAATCCGGATAAAACCTCTGTGCCAGCCAACTATTTTTGAGTAAATGACGACCCGCTGTTTCCCCCTTACCATAAAGATAAAGAAAGACGGTTAACTTGACCTCCCCTAATGCTCTTTAGGGGAAAAGAAATGCTAGGCAGCTTTTTGAACCGCCTATTTAGAAAAAACGGGGCCGGGCTTTTTTGATGTTCTTACCTATGGATGCGGGTAGCCTCAGACTCAACGATCATCCTTCGGCTTGGGTTCCTGCAATTCATGCGACAGACCCCAAGCGATGCTACGGCTAATGGCGCTTTTTATTTTTCAAACAATGCGATCGACTCGACGTGACCGGTCTGCGGAAACATATCCATCACCCCGGCTTTAATCAGCTTATAACCCAGCTCATTAACCAGTATTCCCGTATCGCGGGCCAAAGTTGACGGATTGCAGGATACATAAACAATTTTCTCCGGCTGCCATTTTTTTAAATGATGCAAAACCTCGGAAGCACCGGCCCTGGACGGGTCGAGCATAATTTTGTTGTATTTCCGCTTAGCCCAAGGCTGATCGCTAATATCCTTGCTTAAATCGGTCGCATAAAACTCAACGTTTTCGATGCCGTTATGACGGGCATTTTCTTTGGCATGGTTAACCAAGGGCTGGTCTCCTTCCACGCCGACCACACGACCGGCGAACTTCGCCATCGGCAACGTAAAGTTGCCCAAACCGCAAAATAAATCCAGCACCGAGTCGTTTTCATTCAACGCCAAGGTATCCAGCACGCGGTTAATCATTTGCCTGTTAATATCATAATTAACCTGGGTAAACATCGCAGGCTTGAATTTAAACTCTAAACCTTGATCGGGCAGCGCATAAGTCGGTATTACTTCGGGCTCGCCATCCAGCGGCATGA